>NZ_JBYNDP010000062.1:0-9458 GCF_059783535.1 Tateyamaria sp.
CGATCGAGGAAAAGCGCCCCACCGTGCAGGTCGGTGACCCCTTCACCGAAAAGCGGCTGATGGAAGCAACGCTGGAGTTGATGCAGACCGGCGCCGTGATCTCGATCCAGGACATGGGGGCCGCAGGTCTCACCTGTTCCGCCGTCGAGATGGGCGACAAGGGCGGTCTGGGCGTCAAGCTGAACCTCAACGACGTGCCCGTGCGCGAAGAGAACATGACTGCCTACGAGATGATGCTATCCGAGTCTCAGGAACGCATGCTCATGGTGTTGAAACCCGAGCTTGAGGCCGAGGCCAAGGCCGTGTTCGACAAATGGGATCTGGACTTCGCTATCGTGGGCGAAACGATCGCCGAAGACCGCTTTCTGATTGAACACGACGGCAAGGTCAAAGCCGACCTGCCGCTGTCCAAACTCGCCTCCGAGGCGCCCGAATATGACCGCCCGTGGGAGCCCACGCCAGAGGCTGGTCCCCTCGGGGACATCCCAAGCATCGACCCTATCGACGGTCTCAAGGCGCTGCTGGCCAGCCCAAACTACGCCGCGAAGCAGTGGGTCTTTGAACAATACGACACGATGGTCATGGCAGACAGCGCCCGCACGCCGGGTCTGGGGGCCGGGATCATGCGGGTGCATGGCACGGACAAGTCCCTTGCCTTCACGTCGGACGTCACCCCTCGCTACGTCAAGGCCAACCCCGTAGAGGGTGGCAAACAGGCGGTCGCCGAAGCATATCGAAACCTGACAGCGGTGGGCGCCAAGCCATTGGCCACAACAGACAATCTGAATTTCGGCAACCCCGAAAAGCCCGAGATCATGGGGCAATTCGTGGGTGCGCTGAATGGGATTGGTCAGGCTTGCAAAGCGCTCGACATGCCCATCGTGTCGGGCAACGTCTCGCTCTACAACGAAACGGATGGCACAGGCATCCTGCCCACCCCCACCATCGGGGCCGTTGGGCTGATCGACCACCCCGACAACATCATCGGTGGCGAGGTGCGCGACGGCCACGTGGCCTTGCTGGTCGGGGACTGCGGCGGGCATCTAGGCCAGTCAGCAATCCTAGCCGAAGTGTTTGGACGTACCGACGGGGACGCGCCGCATGTGGACCTTGATGCCGAGAAACGCAACGGTGATTTCATTCGTGAAAACAGACACTTGATCAACGCCTGCACCGATCTGAGTGACGGGGGCCTCGCCCTTGCCGCCTTTGAACTGGCGGAAGCAGCAAACGTTGGCGTATGGATCGACGCCAGCGAGATGGGCAGCTTCTTTGGCGAAGATCAGGCGCGTTACCTGGTGGCCTGCTCATTCGACAAAGCCGAAGCGTTGATGATCGCTGCGGGCAAGGCAGGCGTACCTATCGTTTCCGTTGGCAAGTTCTCCGGCGACACGGTGTGGATGGGCAACAGCTCGGCCCCGCTGTCGGAATTGTCGGACATCTATCGCAACAGCTTTGCGGAAACCTTTGCCTGACCCTTGGTTTCTGAGCCCCTGACGTCGTTTGCAAACAAAACGACGTGCGGGGCCAGAACGTTTTTGCCTGCAATGTCGTGGAGTCCAGCACCCGGTAGTTCGAGGGTGTGGCGCCGCGGATTTTTCCAGGGAAAAATCGCTTTCCGCCACCGTCGACATGCGCACGGCACATGTCGCTTGAAGCGCCAAATCAAAAATGGAATGCGCCGGAAGGCGCGCAGTTTTACAACATCCCAAGCAAGCGATCACGATCGCCGACATCATCGCGGATCGAGATGACGCGCGCCAGTTCTTCGATGGACGCGATTGAGTGGCCTGCGCGGAAGCTGTCCACATGCGGCAGCATTGCCGCGATGCCCCGTGCACGCGGTGCGAAATCCTCCCACCTTAACAATGGGTTGATCCAGATCAGACGTTTCGCTGACAAGTGCAGACGCTCCATCTGTTTTGCCAAGGCATCCGGGTCGTCGCGGTCAAGGCCATCGGTGATCAGCAGAACCACGGCCCCCTGCCCCAATACGCGGCGGGACCAGTCGCGATTGAACGTTTCAAGGCACGATCCAATCCGCGTGCCGCCCTCCCAATCCTGTGCTTCGGCCCCGGCGGCTTGCAGCGCCGCATCCACGTCGCGCTGTGCAAGATGTCGCGTGATGTTTGTGAGCCGCGTGCCGAAGGTGAAGGCGTGCACCTTGGCCCAACCCGCCCCTTTTGCATTCGCCACCGCATGAAGGAAGTGCAGTACAACGCGGGAATACTGGCTCATGGAGCCCGAGATATCGCAAAGCGCCACAAGGTTCGGATAGCGGACCCTGGGGGTTTTCCATTTCAGGTCACGCATCTCTCCGCCCTGGCGCATCGCGGCGCGCAAAGTGCGGGCAGGATCGACACGGCCAAGCCCCGCGGCGCGTGTCCGGCGTGTGGGCATGGGATCAACCGGCAAGGCCATGCGGGCGAGCATAGCCTTGGCCTGCGCCATTTCCTCGGTGCTCATCTGCTCGAAATCGAGGGTTTTGAGCTGTTCCTCGTTGCTCATGGTGAGCGAGGCGTCAATTTCGATCTCGGTCCCGCCCTCTTCCATGTCGGGCAGGTCGATGTCGTCGCCTGCGCCGTCAAGCAGCGCCTCGGCCGCGCGTTTTTCGGCGGCTTGCGCGCCTCGGTCTTCCTGCACACCACGCACCGCAGGCAGCATCGCAGCCATCATGTGTTCGAGATAGCGCGGGTCGCGCCAGTAGAGGCGGAAAATCTGGGCAAAGACCGCCCGGTGTTCCGGCTTTGAGACAAAGCAGGCGTGCAGCGTCCAGTAAAAGTCGCGTTTCTCGGTAAAGCCCGCCTTGGTGACGGCAGTGATGGCATCCATCACCCGGCCCGTGCCGATGGGAAGGCCCGCACGGCGCAGAGCGCGGGCGAAATGGGTGATATTGCCTGCGAGCTTTGGGTTTTCGGGTAGGTCTAGAGGCGCGTATTCAGGCATGTGTCTACGGGGGCGCTGCCCCCGCACCCCCGCGGTTTATCTGGCGAAATGAAGATGGATCATGCGGGCTCCAGCGACGCCTTGGCCTCGTCCAGCAGACGTTTGGCCTCGGAACCTTGGAGTTTCTGGATGTCGTCTTGGTATTTGAGGATGGCACCCAGCGTGTCGGCGATGACCTCGGGGCTGAGGGTGAGTACGTCCAGTGCCAGAAGGCATTTGGCCCAGTCGATGGTTTCGGCGACACCGGGTTTTTTGAACAGGTCTTCGGTCCGCAGGCGTTGGACAAAGGCCACCACCCCGCGGCTGAGTTCTGCGGCGGCTTCAGGGGCACGGGCCTGCAGGATTTCCATTTCGCGGTCGAAATTCGGGTAGTCGACCCAGTGATAGAGGCAGCGCCGTTTGAGCGCGTCGTGCACTTCGCGGGTGCGGTTGGAGGTGAGGATGACGATGGGCGGCTCCGGGGCCTTGATCGTGCCCAGTTCGGGGATCGTGACCTGAAAGTCGGAGAGCGCTTCGAGCAGGAAGGCCTCGAAGGGTTCGTCCGTGCGGTCCAACTCGTCGATCAGTAGGACCGGCGCGCCGTTGTCGTCGGGCCGCATGGCGTCCAAGAGTGGGCGTTCGATCAGGTAGTCGTCGGAGAAAAGCTCGGTTTGCAGCGCCTTGCGGTCTGCACCGCCCGAGGCTTCCGCCGTGCGGATCGCGACCATCTGAGCCGGGAAGTTCCATTCGTAGACGGCCGATGACGCATCGAGCCCTTCATAGCACTGCAACCGGATCAGGCGGCGACCCAGTGCGGCCGCCAATGCCTTGGCGATCTCGGTTTTGCCGACGCCTGCCTCGCCTTCCAGGAACAAGGGGCGTCCAAGCGACAGGCTGAGGAACACGACGGTCCCGAGTGCGCGGTCACAGACATAGCCTTGGTCGGCCAGCATCGTCTGGACGGCGTCAATGGAGGTGGGTGTGTGCATCGGGTTTCCTTCCTTGCGTCCAAACTGCATCGCTGGGCGGTGTCGTCAAGGCCTCCTAAAGTCCTGTGCGTTGACGGGATTCGCGAGAAATGGCATGGTGTTAACGGGAAAAGAATGAGGTTCGCGGCATAGATACGGGGACCCGGAACAGAGGCGGTGGGCAATGACCCGATCACGAAAGGCTGGCGTTTGATGCGCATTACGGCTGTGACCTGCGTGAAAAACGAGGGCCCGTTTCTGTTGGAGTGGATTGCCTTCAACCGCCTGATCGGGGTGACCGATCACCTGTTCTATTCCAATGATTGCACCGATGGGACCGATGCCCTGCTGCACGCATTGGCCGATCGCGGGTTGTGCCAGCATCTGCCGAACCCAGCAGAGGGGCGCAACTACCAGATGGAGGCGCTGAAGGATGCGCGCCGTCAGGACATCGTGACCGAGGCCGACTGGGTCTGGGTTGCGGACGTAGACGAGTTTCTGAACATCCATGTCGGTGATCACACGATCCCGGCCCTGATTGAGGCGTGCGGCGATCCGCAGGCGATTTCGGTGACCTTCCAGTTCTTTGCCAATGATGGGGTCGACACGTTTGTCGACGCGCCGGTGATTGGGCAGTTCCACCGCTCACACAATCCGGACTTGTGGTGTGGTGAGGCCGCAATTGAGGTCAAGTCACTGGTGCGCCACGATTTTCCCTTGCAGTACTACGGCGCACATCGCCCGTTCCAGAAGGGCAAGGCGAAGCCCGCGTGGACCGATGGGTCGGGCCGCAAGGTGCCACACAAGTTTCTTGTGGCCGCCAATCCGCGCCGCATTCGCCGCTTTCCGGCCCACGGAGCGCGGGAGTTTGCGACCTTGAACCACTATGCTTTGCGGTCTTTGGACAGCTATCTGGTCAAGAATGACCGGGGTGATGTGAACCGGGAAAACCGTGCCTTTGACGATACCTATTGGCGCGAGCGGAATGACCCGGCCTGGGAAGACAAGAGCATTCAGCGCTATTTGCCTGATCTCAAGAAGGCTTTGGCTGAGCTGAAGAAAGACAAGGAGATCAAGACCCTGCATGACGACTGCGTGCAGCGGCACATCGCCAAGCGGGACGAATTGCTGGCAAAGCCGGAGTACCAGGCGATGCAGGCACAGTTGCATGCGGCCTCGACCCTGCCGCCGCAGGAAGAAGCGATGCTGATCGATCTGGGATTGATGGAGCCTGCGGCATGAGTTTGCGCGTTGTGAACCTCGGCCTGCCCAAGACCGGCACGACGACACTGGCCCGTGCCCTTCGCCGCGCGGGGCTGCATGTTGCGGACCATCGCGTGCGGCCGCGTCAGACCAAGAACACGCAACTGCACAACGAGTTTGTCGCCGACCTTTTGTATCGCGGATATTTCGAGACAGGCGACCCGGGCGCGTACTTTTCCGACTTCGACGCGATTTCGGAGATGAGCGTGCTGCGCGCGGGCCGGTCGCTGTGGCCGCAAATGGATTTCGGGATGATCATGGCGATCCGCAAGCACAATCCCGGCGTCAAGTTCCTTGCATCGAACCGCGATCCTTTCGAGATGTCGCAATCCATGTTGGCGTGGTCTGATCTTGGCACGTCGCGCCTGCCGGCCAACAACATACCCGGCCTGCCGGAAGGGTTCGGAGAGACGAGCATCCAACGGATGCAGTGGATCGAAGCCCATTATGCCCATCTGCGCGCGATCTTTCGCGATGATGAGGATTTTCTGGAATACGACGTGGCCGACCCCGAAGCCAAAGACCTGATCAGCGGTTTCATCGAACTGCCGGTGAACTGGTGGGGTCGGACCAATGTGAACAAGTTGAACGAGGTTGCCTGATGCGCATCCACCTGCATATCGGGTTGGAACAGGTGGGCGCAGACCGCTTGCAGAACGTGTTGGCCGCCAAACGGGACCAGATGATCACCAAGGGTGTGCTTTTCGCGCGCAGCCCTGGAAACAAGAACCACACACGGCTTTACATGGCGGTGACAGAGACCGCCCATGTCGATCCATTGCGGTACAACCGGGGCTACATCACCGCTGACAAGCAGACCGTTCTGCATGATACGGTCGCCGCTGATCTGGCCAAGGAAGTCGCGCAATTCTCACCAGACCACCTGATCCTATCGGCATCGCAACTGGGTGTGAGCCTTGTCTCCAAATCCGAACTGGAGCGATTAAAGGCCCTGCTGACGCCTCTGTCAGAGGACATTCGCGTTATCGCGCATATCGATGAACCCGCCCGCCTGCTGGCCCGCCATTACCGGGAACAGATCATGGAGGGGCGCGGCGCCGCCCTGACCCAGGAGCTGGCGCTTGCAGGCAGCAAGACATGGTGGGCCGACGCATTGGCGGCGGCGCCACGGATCAATCCGCAGGCCGGTGTATTCATTGAAAATCAGGCCGCACCCTGCTGGCTGGACTACAGCGCCCTTGAGCGACACTGGAACGCCGTGTTTGGCGCGGATGCCCTGACGTTCCGCGCCTATGACGCAGAGGGTTTTGCCGCCGAAACCGTGACGGACGAGATACGCGCTGCCTTTCAAATCAAACCGGCCATTGGCAAGGCTGTAAAGGCGGATGTGCCCTCGGAACCATCTGCGGCGTGGTTGGCGCGCGGGCGACAGTTGAACGACCTGATCCTGCAGGTTCTAGCCAACGAAAAACGCATTCTGCCCCGGCAGCTTTGGCGGTCCTTTGTGAATGAGATCAAGGTGGATGGTGATCCTATCGATCCTGCATCGCTGTCAGCCATATCGAAAACCTTTGCCAAGCAGAACGCCGCCCTTTCCAAGGCGCACGGCCTGCCCGCCGACCTGTTCAAGGCGCCCCGGGCGAAGAAAGCCTGGGAAGAAGCCGATCCGACGCGCGGTTTCCGCGCATCGCAATACCTGTTGGGCTTCATGTGGCGCATCGACAAGGCGACACAGGAAGAACGCAAGACTAAGGCGGCTGATCTGGCCCGCCTGAACGGCACCCCTGCCCCAACGCCGCCGGGTCCCGACCCCGTACCCAGCGATGGCCTGACCGACACGGCCCGCGCATTGATGCCACCGCTGGCCGTGCAGAACTTTGAAAAACTGCGCACGTCCTCCTTTGCCCCCCACAACAAGTTGGGCGCCGTCAACGAAGAGGAATTGGCAGCCGCCTACGCCCCCATGGGCAAGCGCGATCTGCCCAAGGGATCGACAGGCAATGTCATTGTCGGCTGCATGAAGAACGAGGCACCCTATATCGTCGAATGGGTTGCCTATCACCGTGCCATGGGTGTCGACAATTTTCTGATCTACACAAACGGGTGCGAGGACGGCACGTCCGAAATCCTGGATCGTCTGCAAGACATGGGCGTGATCCAGCACCGTAACAACGACAACTGGAAGGGCAATTCGCCCCAACAATACGCGTTGAACCAGTCGCTGAAAGAGCCGCTTATCAAGAACGCGGACTGGATCATACATATTGATGTGGATGAGTTCATGAATGTGCGCACGGGCAATGGCACGTTGCAGGATTTCTTTGACGCTGTGCCTGACGCCACGAATGTTGCCATGACCTGGCGGCTTTTCGGCCATAACGGCGTGACGGAGTTGAAGGACGAGTTCGTCATCGATCAGTTCGACCGCTGCGCCCCAAAATATTGCCCCAAACCGCATACGGTCTGGGGGTTCAAGACGATGTTCAAAAACATTGGTGCCTACGAAAAGATCAGCTGCCACCGGCCGAACAAGCTGGACCCCAAATTTGCCAAGAAAGTGCGTTGGGTGAACGGGTCGGGCAAGGACATGACCAAGGAAGTCGCCGAAAACGGCTGGAGAAGCTCAAAGAAATCAATTGGCTATGACCTTCTACAGCTCAATCACTATGCCCTACGCAGCGCGGAAAGCTTTTTGATCAAGCGGCAGCGTGGCCGTGCGCTGCACGTGGATCGGTCGATCGGGATCAACTACTGGATCCGTATGGATTGGTCCGATTTCCGCGACATCACCATCAAACGCAACCTGCCCCGCATGCGCACTGAGTATGAAACGCTGATGCAGGATGCAGACCTGCGCAAGTGGCACGAATACGGTCTGACATGGCATCGGACCAAGGCGGACGAGCTCCACGCCAATCCGGAGTTCCAAGACCTGTATGATCAGGCCCTCAAGGTCAAACTGACCGAGACTGAGCGGGTGGCCTATGCCCTCGCCCTCGACATGGAGAGTTGAGATGGATGGTGCACAGATCGAGCATGACGTGATCACGACCCCGCGGGGCTTGTTGTTCCCACGTGACATGGACGTGCTCAAGCCACGCATTGCGGGCAACTTGCGGCGCGGCCTTTACGAGAACAAGGAAGGTGATGCGGTGTTGCGCGTCATCCAGCCTGATGACGTTGTTCTAGAATTGGGCGGCGGGGTTGGTTTCATTTCGACCCTTGTGGCCAAGAAAAGCCAGGCAGCGCATGTGCATGTCTACGAGGCGAACGGTGTTCTGGCCGAATACATCCGCCGGGTGCATGCCGCCAACGGGATCGAGAATACGACAGTCCACAACGCCATATTGGGCAAGCGCAAGGGCACCAAGGAATTCCATGTTCGCGGCAATATCCTGGCCTCGTCCGTCGAAGAGGAAAATGGCGCGGGCATCGTGCGTACCGAAACGGTGGACGTTGTGAATGCGGGGCAACAGACCAAAGCAATCAAGCCCACGGTTCTGGTATGCGACATTGAAGGCGACGAGGCGGATTTGCTGCCCGAGATGGACCTAAGCACCCTGCGCGCCGCCGTCATTGAACTACACCCGCAATGGATCGGCCCGGAAGGTGTGAACGCGGTCTTTGGTGCAATGATGGAGGCCGGTCTGGCCTACTACCCCAAACTGTCCACGCAAAAAGTTGTCACGTTCCGCAGGGCTTGGCCGCTGAAGTGACGCATCTTGCCCTTCTGACGGTCCGCAACGAGGCAGCGTTCCTTTTGGAATGGCTGGCCCATCACCGGGCCGTTGGCTTTGACGATTTCCTTGTGTTTTCCAACGATTGCGACGATGGCACCGATACGATGCTGGATCGGCTGGCAGCACTTGGCTGGCTGAGCCATGTCCGCAATGAAGGCCCTTATGACAAAGGCGGCATTCAGTTCACGGCCCTCAAGGCCGCTGCCAAGATGGATCAGGTCAGACAAGCGGTCTGGATCCTGCCGCTTGATATCGACGAATTCGTGAACATTCACACCGGAGACGGAACGCTGGCCGCCCTGCACGCTGCCCTGCCCGAAGCCACGGCCATCACACTGACCTGGCGGCTGTTTGGCAACAATGGCCAGGTACGATATCTGGACCACCCGGTGACTGATACCTTTCCCATGGCAGCACCGGAAATCCTGCACTGGCCTTGGCGCGCATCTATGTTCAAGACACTCTATGCAAATGACGGCACCTATCGCAAACCCGGTGTGCACCGCCCCCGCGACGCGGATGACAGCAAACTGGCGCAAGCCAAGTGGTTCGACGGCCATGGCCGCGCGCTGCCTGAACAGTTCAAAACACGCCGCCTGTT
>NZ_JBYNDP010000062.1:9558-23010 GCF_059783535.1 Tateyamaria sp.
GGTTCGACGGCCATGGCCGCGCGCTGCCTGAACAGTTCAAAACACGCCGCCTGTTCTCCAACTATGGGCAACCGAATTACGGTTTGGCGCAGCTCAATCACTATCCGCTCGGCGCAATGGAAAGCTATGTTCTGAAGGCCGATCGTGGCCGCGCCGTGCATTCTGACGATCTGCTGGGCGTCGACTACTGGGTCGAACGGAACTTCTGTACGGATGAGGACCGCACAATCAGCCGGTATGCAGAACGGCGCGACGCGCACCTGGCCGAGCTGAAGGGTGACAGCGTGCTTTCATCCCTGCACGACGACGCCGTCGCGTGGCGCAAATCAAGGTTCGATGAATTGATGCAGCAAGAACCGTTTCGCGCGCTGTTTGGCCGTCTGTTGATGACGCCGCCCACGCGCCCTGTACCGCCAAAGGCTGCGCAATTCATGATCCAATACGCCAATCTGGCACGGCGCTCGGCGCAATAGTCGCTCAAATTTTCCCCATTTTCGCCCCATTGCGGCGGTACCTCGTCCTCAACCCGCCGCTCAAAGGTGGGATATGAGGATAGAGCAATGCAGGACCAAGAGATTCCGTTCGAGCCGGATCTGGCCGATCTGCCGAAAGCCGAATGGCTGTCACGCCTGGTGCAAACTTCTGAAGAGCAAGGGTTTTTCAAAGCCTTGGGGCGCAAGCATTTCGCGGCCCACATTCGACGTGGCGACACGCTGGCCGTGACCTTCGAATCGGTACAGGGCATGCGCGCCCTATCTGAGCGCGCCGAACCGCTGGGATGGTCCATGGTGCGCGACAGTGATTGGTCGCACCTGTGTATCGCATCGGACGGTGACACGTGGTTTCGTGACCGGAACGTTATTGGCCTGTTTGACCAGCTGATCGATGAGGGCTTTTTCGACGACTTTGAAACGGTGCTGTTCTATGGGGCGGGTCCATGTGGCTATGCCGCTGCTGCCTATTCCGTGGCCGCACCGGGGGCGCAGGTGCTTCTGATCCAGCCACAGGCCACACTTGATCCGCGTGTAACAGAATGGGACGACCGATTTATCGAGATGCGGCGCACCGATTTCACGTCGCGCTATGGTTATGCGCCAGACATGCTGGATGCCTGTGCGCAGGCCTATGTGTTGTATGATCCGGTTGAGAGGTTGGACGCCATGCACGCCGCCCTGTTCACGCGTGCCGGTGTGACTCAATATCGCCTTCGCAATATGGGCGACACGATCCAGAGCGACTTGATGGCTATGAATGTATTGCCTGACCTGCTTGAAATGGCCGCCGAGGGCACAGTCGACGACCAGCAATTCGCCAAAATCTACCGCGCCCGCCGCACCTATCCCGGGTATCTGCGTCGCGTTCTGGCAGCGCTCGACCGCAACGACCGGACGGAGCTGACATATATGATGGCACGCAACGTGGTGTCCCGCATGAAGCGCGCCCCACGGTTCCAGCGCCGCATTGCCGAGATTGAGGCGCTGCGCAACGCAGCAAATGCCAAGAGTACCGGGACCGAGGACTAGAAACCCACGTCATGCCCATGCTAACGGCGGCGCATGACCACACTCACCATCGCCCGCCCCGACGATTGGCATCTGCATCTGCGTGACGGCGCCATGATGCACGCCGTGCTGCCATGGACCGCGCAACACTTTGCCCGCGCCATTATCATGCCCAACCTTGTGCCCCCGGTGGTCACAGGGGCTCAGGCTGCCGCGTATCGCGATCGCATCCTGTCCGCGCTGCCCGACGGCATGGATTTTGATCCGCTGATGACACTGTACCTGACCGAGGACACGGATGCGGACGACGTGGCCGCCGCACATGAGAGCGGGCTGGTCAAAGCTGTCAAACTCTATCCTGCGGGCGCGACCACCAACTCCGCCTCGGGTGTGACACACTTCGACAAGGTGCGCCCGGTGCTGGAGCGCATGGCGGATGTTGGCCTGCCCCTATGTGTGCATGGAGAAGTGACCGACCACGACATCGACATCTTCGACCGCGAGGCGGTGTTTATTGACCGGATCCTCGACCCGATCCGCCGAGCCACACCCGGCTTGCGGGTCGTTATGGAACACATCACCACGTCGAACGCGGTCGACTACGCCCGCGCGCAGGATGACAGCCTTGGGGCCACGATCACCACGCACCATCTGGTGATCAACCGCAACCACATCCTGGCCGGTGGGATCAAGCCGCACTACTACTGCCTGCCTGTTGCCAAGCGCGAGGAACATCGGCTTGCCTTGCGGGCCGCGGCCACCAGCGGCGAGCCCCGCTATTTTCTGGGCACTGACAGCGCGCCGCACACGGATGCCAACAAGCTGCTACCCTGCGGCTGCGCCGGCTGCTTTACTGCCCCAAACACGCTACCCATCTTGGCACAGGTGTTCGAGGAAGAAGGTGCGCTGGATCAGCTGGAGGCCTTTACGTCGAAAAACGGACCAGAGTTCTACGGCCTGCCTGTCAACGTCGGCACGGTTACTTTGACCAAGACGGCACCAACGCTGCCAAGCCACGTGGACACTGACGAAGGCCCCGTCACGGTCTTTGATCCCGGGTTCGACCTGCAATGGAGCGTGACTTGAACCCTCTTCATTTCGCCAAATAAACCGCCGTCGGAGGCTCCCGCCCTCTCCACGCAGCACACAGCCCGAAAGCAAAGCTCCATGATCCCAACAAGCTATCCCACATCCGAAGAAATGGCCCGCCTGACGGCTCGCATGCTTCTGGAAATCAAGGCGGTGCATTTCAACGCGGCCGAGCCGTTCACATTGGCATCCGGACTGCCAAGCCCGACCTATATCGACTGCCGCAAGCTGATCTCTTACCCGCGCATCCGGTCGACATTGATGGATTTTCTGACGGTCACCGTCATGCGGAATGCGGGATTTGAGTCATTCGACAATATCGCGGGCGGCGAGACTGCTGGCATTCCATTTGCCGCCTTCGTGGCTGAACGTATGGCCCTGCCGATGACCTATGTGCGCAAAAAGCCCAAGGGATATGGCAAAGGTGCCCGGATCGAAGGCGACATGACCGATGGCCAGCGCGTCCTGTTGGTTGAGGATTTGACGACCGATGGCGGGTCAAAGCTGAGCTTTGTGGATGCCATCCGTGATGCCGGCGCGACCTGCGCACACACAGCTGTCATTTTCTACTACGGGATTTTCCCCGAAACCGAGAAGACGCTGGGCGACCATGGAGTGGCGTTGCATCACCTGTGCACGTGGTGGGATGTGTTGGCTGAAGCCAAGGCATCCGGCGCGTTCGATGCCGCAACTTTGGACGGTGTTGAGGCGTTCCTGAACGACCCGCGCGCGTGGCAGGCCGCCCGGACGTAACGGAACTTCGCCGATACGGCTGCGTTTGCGCTTTTTCCGCCCGGCCTCGGGCTGTGGAACAGTGTGCAAAACCATGATTCTTTTGCATGACACTGCGCAGATGTGGTATGCGTGCAAGACGCCATTGCCATATGTGGGAAAGTGTAAACCACGATTTTGGAGCATCCACCGGGTTTTCCACAGACTTGCTCCCGGTTTTCAACGCCTATGAGCTTGTGGCAAGACACCCGGAACGCGGGGACAACAAAACAACGAGCAGAGAGTGGGGCGATGAACGAGATTGCAGCAATCAATCCGACCGGGGTTGCGGTTCAGGATGCCGAGACCATGCCCCACTCGATCGAGGCCGAGCAGCAGCTCTTGGGCGCGATTCTGACCAACAACGACATCTATGACCGTGTCGCGGCGATCATAAACCCGTCCCATTTTTACGATCCCGTGCACGCCCGCATCTTCGAGATTTCGGCGGCGCGTATCGCCAAGAACAACCTTGCATCCCCGGTGACGCTCAAGGCGTTCATGGAAGATGATGAGGGGCTGAAGGAGCTGGGGGGGCCGGCCTATCTTGCCCGCCTTGCGGGTGCTGCCATCAGTGCGTTTGCCGTGCGCGACTATGCGCAGATGATCTATGACCTCGCCGTGCGCCGCGACCTGATCCAACTAGGTCGCGACATCAGTGCGAAAGCGGCCAAGGTGGATGTGGCCTCGGAGCCGAAGGAGCAGATTGTTGAGGCTGAACAGGCGCTTTATAAGCTGGCGGAACAGGGTACGTCAGAGGGTGGGTTTCAAAGCTTTCTCAAAGCCGTAACGGATGCAGTTAATGTCGCCAATGCCGCCTATCAGCGCGAAGGCGGACTTGCGGGCATCTCGACCGGTCTGATCGACATGGACAAGAAGCTTGGGGGCCTTCACCCGTCCGACCTTCTGATCCTAGCGGGCCGTCCGTCGATGGGGAAAACGTCGCTTGCGACCAACATCGCCTTCAACATTGCCAAGGCGTACAAAAAAGGGCTCAAGCCCGACGGCTCTGAAGGGGCCATAGAAGGTGGCGTTGTTGGGTTTTATTCGCTGGAAATGAGCGCCGAGCAATTGGCTGCGCGTATCCTGTCTGAAGCCGCAGAGGTGCCGTCCGAAAACATCCGCCGTGGCGACATGACCGAGGCGGAGTTCCGGCGCTTTGTGGACGCGGCCAAGCAGCTTGAGGCTTGCCCCCTGTTTATCGATGACACACCCGCCATCCCGATTGCACAGCTTGCTGCCCGTGCGCGGCGGCTGAAGCGGACCCATGGGCTGGACGTGCTGATGGTCGACTATTTGCAGCTGGTGCGTGGCGGCGCCGACAACAGGGTGCAGGAGATTGCGGAAATCTCCATGGGCCTCAAGGCGATCGCCAAGGAGTTGAACATTCCGGTCATCGCGCTGTCACAGCTGTCACGTCAGGTCGAAAGCCGCGACGACAAGCGTCCACAATTGTCGGACCTGCGGGAATCGGGCTCGATCGAGCAGGACGCGGATGTGGTCATGTTCGTGTTCCGCGAAGAATACTACAAAGAGCGTGAGAAACCCGGTGATCACGATCTGGAAGCCATGGCCAAGTGGCAGGAAGAGATGGAACGCCTGCATGGTCGCGCCGAGGTTATCATCGGCAAGCAGCGTCACGGGCCCATCGGTACGGTCGACCTGAGTTTTGAGGGCCGCTTTACCCGCTTTGGCAACCTTGTGCAGCCCTGGCAGCAGGGCGGCGGTGGCGACGCCGGGTTCTGATCCAAAGGACGCGCTGCGCGCGAAGCCGAAGTTTTGGAGGCTTTGCCCCCGCCTACAGCGCCCCCGTGGTATTTTTCATCAGAAGACGCTGTATGGCCCGGTTGTGATTGGACAGCGTCACGCGCGCCCGGCACAGTGTGAATATGCGCTGGCTTCTTGTTTTTTTGGTGTGTGTTGGCTCGGTCGTGCAGGCGCAGGAGCGGACCGAGGTTGATGTTGAGCTGTTCCTCGCCGTCGATGTGAGCCGCTCGATGCAGCCCTACGAGCTGGAAATCCAACGGCGTGGCTATGCAACTGCTCTAAAGTCGCCAGAAGTGCAGGCCGCCATCAACAGTGGTTTTCTGGGCCGCATCGCGATCACCTATGTCGAGTGGGCCGGATCCCATGACCAACGGGTGATAGTCCCCTGGACCGTTTTGGCGACACCCGATGATGCGTCCAGAATCGCAGGTCAGATCACGGCCCATTTTGACGATGCGATGCGCCGCACCTCCATTTCCGGGGCGCTGATCCACGCCGCCGACAGCATTGATGGCAACGCCTTTGACGGCTTGCGCCGTGTCATTGACGTATCGGGAGACGGGCCGAACAACATGGGGCGTCCGGTCACTCAAGCCCGAGATGCCGTTCTGGCGCGCGGCATCACGATCAATGGGCTGCCGCTGATGACCCAGGATGACGGGTTTACGTCCCGGTGGAACATCCCTGATCTTGATGTCTACTACACCGCTTGTGTCATTGGCGGCACCGGCGCCTTTGTCCTGCCTGTCACCGATTGGGCCGAGTTTGAGGATGCGGTACGGCGCAAGCTGGTGCTTGAGATTGCCGGACAGCCCGCGCGGCTGTGGCGGGCGCAGGCAAGCGTGCCCTATAACTGCCTGATCGGGGAGGAAATCTGGGAAAGAAACCGCGACATCTTTGCGCTGCCCTGAGCCGACATCGCATTTTCCCCTTCACCAATCCGCGTCGTCCTGCCAAACAGCCGGTCATGACATCTGCGACCCTCTCTATCGACCTCGGCGCGCTTGTACGCAATTGGCAATCCCTTGATGCACTCAGTGCCTGCGAAACTGGTGCGGTGGTCAAGGCCAATGGCTATGGCTTGGGTGCGCCTGTCGTGGGCCGCGCCCTTGTGCGTGCTGGCGTGCGCAGCTTTTTTGTCGCCACGGCCGAAGAAGGCAACACGCTGCGCGGGGCGATTGGTCAGGGGCCAGCGATCTATGTCTTTTCCGGTCACATGGTTGGCGACACCAACGCGATCCGCGAAGCGGCGTTGACCCCGCTGCTCAACTCCGTTGATCAGATGCTGCGCCATGTCGAAGCGCTGCCCGGTGCGCCGTTCGGTATTCAATTGGACAGCGGGATGAACCGTCTGGGCATGGAACCTGCCGAATGGTCCGCCGTGCGCGACATTGCCATCGCCCAGGGGCCCACGATGATCATGTCGCATCTGGCTTGCGCGGATGAGCCCGATCACCCGATGAACGCCCAACAACTGGCCGAGTTCCGGTCGATGACCGATGGCCTGGACATTCCCCGCTCCCTCGCAGCCACTGGTGGCACCATACTTGGACCGGACTATCACTTTGACATGACACGCCCCGGTATCGGGCTTTATGGCGGGCTGCCCTTTGTGGAGGCGAACCCGGTCGTCACCCTTGACCTGCCCGTTATCCAGGTTCGGGATGTCCTACAGGGCGAAAGCGTGGGTTATGGCAACACGTGGATTGCCCCGCGTGACAGCCGCGTCGCCACCGTTTCAGGTGGGTATGCGGACGGGCTGATCCGCGCAATGGGTCCCAAGGCGACGCTCTTTGCCGGTGACACGCCCTGCCCGGTGGTTGGCCGTGTGTCCATGGATCTGATCACGGCAGACGTGACCACTCTGGATCATGATCCGACCGAGTTGCAGCTGATGGGGCGTCATCAGTCCGTCGACACGGTGGCCGATGCCGCTGGCACCATTGGCTATGAAATCCTGACCTCGCTTGGCATGCGCTATCAGCGGAGCCTTGTTGGATGAGCTGGATTGCGGCACTTGGGCGGGCCACGCTGGGCATTTTGGCCGCTATGGGCCGGGTGGCCATGTTCTTTGGCACTGCTGTCACCCACCTGTTGCGGCCCCCGTTTTATCCGCGCGAGCTTGCGCTGGCCCTACTGAATATCGGCTGGTTGTCTTTGCCCGTCGTCGGGCTGACCGCCATTTTCACAGGCGGCGCACTGGCGCTGCAAATCTATGCGGGCGGCGCCCGCTTTAACGCCGAAGCTGTCGTGCCCCAGATCGTTGCCATCGGCATGGTGCGCGAATTGGGTCCGGTCCTTGTGGGGCTGATGATTGCCGCGCGCGTCACCTCGTCCATCGCGGCCGAGATTGCGACCATGAAGGTGACCGAGCAGATTGACGCACTGGTCACCCTGTCGACCCATCCCATGAAGTATCTGACAGTGCCCCGCGTGCTGGCTGCCACGCTGGTCGTGCCGCTTTTGGTGGCTGTAGGTGATGTGATTGGCATCTTTGGTGGTTATGCCGTCGCCACGGGCACCCTTGGGTTCAACGCGGCGGCCTATATCCAGAACACGGTCGATTTCCTGCAAACGCGGGACATCACATCAAGCCTTGTCAAGGGCGCAGTGTTCGGATGCATCGCCGCTCTGATGGGATGTTACTTCGGCATGAACTCGGGCCGGGGCGCGCAGGGTGTGGGCCGGGCCACCAAGGGGTCGGTCGAGGCCGCCGCCGTGCTGATCCTGGCCGCCAACTTCGTGCTCACGGGGGTGTTCTTTTCCGTATGACCCCGAACGCGCCCTCTTCCATGTCTGTTACAGGCCTCGCCAGATGATCACACTCGACAACATCCACAAAAGCTTTGGCGACAACCACGTTTTGCGCGGTGTCGATCTGCATGTGGCGCGCGGCACGTCCATGGTGATCATCGGCGGGTCCGGTACCGGCAAATCCATCGCGATCAAGACGATCCTTGGCCTTGTCACGCCCGAGAAAGGCACGATCACTGTGGACGGGCAGGACGTCAGTCAGACCGGGGATCGGGATGCCTTTTTGGCCCGGTTCGGGATGCTGTTTCAGGGAGCAGCCCTGTTTGACTCCCTGCCCGTCTGGCAGAACGTCGCCTTTCGCCTGCTGCGCGGCAGCCTTGCGCGCCCGAAAGCAGAGGCGCACGAGATCGCCATCGAAAAGCTGCGGCGCGTAGGGCTGACCCCGGATGTGGCGGATCGTCTGCCTGCTGAACTGTCCGGTGGGATGCAGAAACGCGTCGGGCTTGCCCGTGCCATCGCGGCAGAGCCCGAGATCATCTTCTTTGACGAACCGACCACCGGGCTTGATCCGATCATGGCGGGCGTCATCAACGACCTCATCCGCGAGATTGTGACCGAGATGGGCGCGACCACGATGACGATCACCCATGACATGACGTCCGTTCGCACCATTGCTGACAACGTGGCGATGCTGCATGGGGGCAAGATCCGCTGGACCGGCCCGGTCGCGGACATCGATGCCGCAACGGATCCTTACGTTGATCAGTTCATTCACGGGCGCGCGGAAGGGCCGATCGAGACGGTCCGCTGAGCCGCGCAGCGCTTGACACGGGTATTCCAGCGCGGCCACTTGCCATCATGCATCGCTGGATCAACCTGTCCCTGCTTATTCTGTTCCCGATCTCGTGGTTTGCGCCACTGCTCAAAGCCGGGTTGCTACCGCTGTTCAAATTGAAAGAGATTTCAGTGCTGACCGGGCTTCAGTCGCTTTGGGGCACGGACATCTTTCTGGCCGTCGTCGTTGCCCTGTTCGCGCTGGTTGCTCCCATGGCCAAGACCATCGGGCTGGCACTGCTGCACTGGAACATGGCCAGTCCACGCCTTGCACCGGCGTTGCGCCTGATGGGAAAGCTGGCAATGGCCGATATTTTTCTGATCGCCATCTACATCACCGTGGCCAAGGGCGTGGGGGTCGGGCGGCTGGAAGTGGCTTGGGGGCTGTACTTGTTTACAGCCTGCATTCTGGCGTCGCTGTGGGTCGGTTTTCGAACGGAAAAGACTGCGTTGGCTTCCGCCAACCTGTGACATCGTCTGATACCCGGTTCGGCGCCGTCGAAAAGGGCTTGCCGACCCACGCCCCCACTGGCAGACCAACGCGCATGGCAAAAACCACCACGACCTACTCCTGTTCCGCCTGTGGCGCGTCCTTTTCCAAATGGTCTGGGCGTTGTGACAGCTGTGGCGAGTGGAATACCATCAGCGAAGATACCGGCCTATCCACCGGGCCATCCAGCAAGGGGCTGGGCACGAAACGCGGCAGTACAGTCACCCTAACCGATCTGGCGACACAGGAAACGCCGCCGCCGCGGACCGAAAGCAAGGTGGCTGAGCTTGACCGGGTACTGGGCGGTGGTCTGGTTCCGGCTTCTGCCATCTTGGTGGGCGGCGATCCGGGCATCGGCAAGTCTACTCTTCTGCTCCAAGCTGCGGCACGTTTCGCACGTAACGGTCTGAAGACGATCTATGTCAGCGGCGAGGAGGCAAGTGCGCAGGTCCGGATGCGGGCACAGCGCCTTGGGCTGTCCGATGCGCCAGTGCAACTGGCCGCCGACACCAACCTGCGCAACATCATGACCACGCTGGAGGCGGAGGCCCCCGGCCTCGCCATCATCGATTCCATTCAAACCATGTGGCTCGACACGGTCGACAGCGCGCCCGGTTCTGTATCTCAGGTCCGTGCTGCCGCGCATGAGTTGACAACCTTTGCCAAACGCAAGGGCATCAGCATCATTCTTGTGGGCCACGTCACCAAGGAGGGGCAGATCGCAGGCCCGCGCGTGGTCGAACACATGGTCGATACGGTGCTGTATTTCGAAGGCGAACGTGGGCATCAGTTCCGCATCTTGCGCGCCGTCAAAAACCGCTTTGGTCCAGCGGATGAAATCGGTGTCTTTGAAATGACCGGCAAAGGGCTGGCAGAGGTGACAAACCCGTCGGCCCTGTTCCTGTCAGAACGCGGCGAGCCCTCGCCCGGGTCCGTCGTCTTTGCCGGGATCGAAGGCACCCGTCCCGTTCTGTGCGAAATGCAGGCGCTTGTTGCCCCGTCCCCCCATTCCCAGGCGCGCCGCACCGTGGTGGGCTGGGATGGCGGACGTCTTGCCATGATCCTTGCGGTCCTTGAGGCACGCTGTGGTATCCCTTTTGCCGGGCTTGATGTGTATCTGAACGTGGCGGGCGGCATGAAAATCAGCGAACCCGCCGCCGATCTGGCCGTCGCAGCCGCCCTTTTGTCTGCACGCGAGGATAGTGCCTTGCCTGCAGATACAGTTGTTTTTGGGGAAATCAGCCTATCTGGCGCGCTTCGGCCCGCCCCTCAGACGGAAAACAGGTTGAAAGAAGCCCAAAAACTTGGTTTTTCGTCATCCATCGCACCCAAGGGTGGCAAAGCCCAAGGTGCACCGGGAATGACGCTGAAGCGTTTCAGCGACCTGACCGGGTTTGTAGGCGACGTTTTCGGCGCAGGCTAGACGCCGCACGGGCAGAACATAAGGGGCAGGACCATGGAAGGGTTCACCATCATTGACGGCGTTGTCGCCGTGGTCATCATCCTGTCGGCCCTGTTGGCCTATGGGCGCGGCTTTGTCCGCGAAGCCATGGCAATTGCGGGCTGGATTGCCGCCGCGATCCTCGCATTCCTGTTTGCCCCGCGCGTCGAACCGCTGGTGCGCGAGATTCCAGTCGTGGGCGACTTCATCGCTGACAGTTGTGAGCTAAGCATCATTGGCGCCTTTGCCCTTGTCTTTGCCGTTGCGCTGATCGTGGTGTCCCTGTTCACCCCGCTTTTTTCATCGATCGTGCAAAGGTCGGCCCTGGGCGGTATCGATCAGGGCATGGGTTTCCTTTTTGGCGTGGCGCGCGGCATCCTTCTGGTTGCCATCGCTTTCTTTGTCTACGACACGGTGATCACGGGCCAAGAATTCACGATTGTTGACGAAAGCCGTTCGGCCGCCGTGTTTGGCCGCTTCACCGGGCAGATCGAAGAGCAGAACCCCGAAGAGGCGCTTGGCTGGATCACCCGCCAATACGAGAGCCTTGTGGGCGCCTGCGGCGAATAACGCGCCGCAACCAAGCGGGAATCAGACATTTAGAAGGCGCGGGCAGCACCGTCTGCACGCGATCATGGTTAAGCGCGGGTTAATCGCGTCGCCCTGATGCGGAGAGTGTGGGCAACCTGCGCCCCACTGGTGACTGTGGCGAAACAGCGCCCGGCTTTGGCCGTGGTTGTGACCAAAAAGCGGCAGATTTGTGGAGCGTTCTTGTCCCCAGAACACGAACACGGACTGACCAGAGGATCCACCAATGTTTTTGAACCACGACGCCGCCTTTGCCGACATCACCCCAATCCAAACACCGGCAGCCCCGCGCATCAGCGCAACGGTCACTGCACACACTATGCTGGAGACCGAGAAGGGCTGGGCATCAGTTGACACGCTGCAAGCAGGCGACGCTGTGGCGACGCTGGACGGTGGTTTTGCCGAAATCACAGCAATCACCCGGCCCGATCGCACCGCATCGCTTGTTCATATCCCCGGCGGCGTTCTCTCGACATGCTCCGACATCGCATTGCCAGCAGATGCCTATGTTGCGTTGCACACCCCTGCCCGCTGGATCGACGCCCCTGTGGTCTCTGTCCCGGTCAAGGCACTGAGCGGCTGGTGTGGGATCCGGCCCACCCTGTTCCATGGCCCGGATCTCGCGGAATTGCATTTCGCAGACGAAGAGATGATCTATGCCCAATCCGGCTTGCTGATCCATGCGGCACCTTCAATCGGGGACAGCTTCTTTCCCAAGCTCAGCTATGGTGATGCACGCGCCATGCTGGCCCTGTCTGCTGGCAAGATTGGCCAACCGGACACGGTCGCTGCGTAATGCGCGATCAATTGTGATCCTTTCGTGACAGGGGCAGCCTGTCTTGTTACACCGCGCCCATATCCCATTCACGGATTCGGAGCTGCCCCTTGTCCGACCTTGCCGCACCCGCGCAGATGCCTCTGGCCCACCCCTTTGATGATGACAAACTCAAGGAAGAATGTGGGATATTCGGGGTCCTCGGGACAATGGACGCCGCAAACTTCGTAGCCCTTGGCCTACACGCGCTGCAACACCGGGGACAGGAAGCGGGCGGTATCGTCGCCTACCACCCTGACCAGGGGTTCAATTCGGCCCGGCGCTTTGGATATGTGCGAGACAACTTCACTTCGCAGAAGGTGATGGAAACTCTGCCCGGCTCTTTGTCCATCGGCCATGTCCGGTACTCCACCGCTGGGTCCAAAGGTCAGACCGCGATCCGGGACGTACAGCCCTTCTTTGGTGAATTTGCGATGGGTGGGGCGGCGATTGCCCATAACGGCAACATCACCAATGCCGACGCGCTGCGCCGCGAATTGATCGAGCGCGGCTCGATCTTCCAGTCCTCCTCAGACAGCGAATGCATCATCCACCTGATGGCCCGCAGCCTGCAGCGCAATATCCCCGAGCGGATGGAGGATGCGCTGCGCCGGGTGGAAGGTGCGTTTTCCGTCGTCGCGATGACCCGCACCAAGCTGATCGGTGTGCGCGATGCGTTGGGCGTGCGCCCACTGGTGCTGGGCAAGCTCGACACGGGCTATGTCCTCAGTTCAGAGACCTGCGCGCTCGACATCATCGGCGCCGAGTTCGTGCGGGAGATCGAACCGGGAGAAATGGTGGTGATCACCGACAAAGGTGTCGACAGTCGCTTCCCCTTCCGTCCTCAGAAATCCCGTTTCTGCATCTTTGAACATGTGTATTTCAGCCGCCCCGACAGCATCCTCGGCGGTCGGTCTGTGTACGAGACCCGCGAAAACATCGGGCGCGAACTAGCCAAAGAGGCCCCTGTCGAGGCGGACCTTGTCTGCCCCGTTCCGGACAGCGGCACACCGGCCGCCATCGGCTATTCGCTGGAATCCGGCATTCCTTATGCCATGGGCATCATCCGCAACCAGTATATGGGCCGGACGTTCATCGAACCGACGGAAAGCATCCGCAATATGGGTGTGCGTCTGAAGCTGAACGTGAACCGCGCCCTGATCAAGGACAAGCGTGTGATCCTTGTGGACGACAGCGTCGTTCGCGGCACCACGTCCCGCAAGATCAAGGAGATGATCCTGGACGCGGGCGCCAAGGAGGTCCACTTCCGCATCGCTTCGCCGCCCACGGCCTGGCCCTGTTTCTACGGCGTCGACACGCCCCAGCGGGAAAAGCTCCTCGCTGCGACCATGAGCGAGGAAGAGATGTGCCAGCATTTGGGCGTCGACAGCCTCAAATTCAT
>NZ_JBYNDP010000207.1:0-4706 GCF_059783535.1 Tateyamaria sp.
TAGGGATATAGGGGTAGGCACAAGGGTGCACCCCATCAGTCTCTCTCCTGTAACAGGTTATGGGTCCAGCACCCCACCACTGCGCCTGTTAGCACTATGTCCTCCGTAGATGACTCAGCCCCGGTTGCCTCGGTCCAGCCAGCCTCAGCTGCCCCCCAAGGTACTGCCACTACCCCACCCAAGTACCGGGTAGCGAACTTCAAGTTTGAAGCTTTGTCTTCCACGAACTATGTCCGATGGTCTCGTAGGATGAGGGATCATTTGTTTTTGTGCGGGCTGGGCGACATCATGTCGCGTCCTTTGGACCTTGCCAGCCAGGCCAACGTCATTGCACTAAGCGTCATCCGCATCAATGTGGATGACGATCAGCTGACTGCAATTGACGGGCTCTCGTGTGCGCACGAGACATGGATGGCCCTGCGTCGTGCACACGCATCGACATGTGCTGCACGACGCATGCACATTAGGGGGCAGCTAGCGTCGTTAAAGTTAGGTGGTAGTGAGTCCATCCGAGAGTACGGACGTCGTGCCATCGACATCCGCACTCAGCTTCTCGACGTTGGAGCGACGTGTGGCGAGGAAGAGCTGATCGACTACGTCCTGCTTGGCCTACCCACTGAGTATCATACGATTCGTACCATCGTTGGAGACTCGGAGTGCAAGGACCTTGAGAACGTCCTGTCGCGGCTGGAACGTTACCGTGAGCAAGAACTTCGAGGTACTTCGGAAGGCGCGACGCAGGGAACGGCACTTGCCGGCCATGCGCCACAGAAGGCGAAGGCCGGCCGCAAGCGGGACGAGCGCCGGCCGCGGCACACGAAGGTCGACGACAAGTCCATCGTATGCTGGCGGTGCAAGAAGCGTGGGCATCGTGCAGCGGATTGCCGTGAGAAGATCCCAGGTGGCGAGCCCCCCTCCCCTGAGCGTGTAGGTCGTGCGCTAGTTGCAACCGCACTAGCCGCTACTGCCAGCCGTGAGCGTGCGTGGATACTCGACACCGGTGCGTCGCACCACATGACGAGTGTACGCGACTTGCTGCCGGAGCTTGAACGATCGAACGTCAGCTCTGTCACGCTCGGGGGAGGGGAGTGCGTGAAGGTGTTGGGGCAAGGCGATGTCACTGTCATGTCGTCGTTGCGCCCCATCGTGCTCAAAGGTGTCCTTCTTGTTGAGGGACTCGCCTTCAACCTGCTTTCCGTGCCGAGTATGGTTTCCAGGGGAGCTTCGGTGCGCATCGACGGCGACTGTGGACACGTGATCGCTGATGGTGTCACTTACGTTGAGGCGCACCTGCACGACGGTCTCTACCAGGCGACGTTGGTCCCATCGAACTCCATATGACGGGGCGCGTGTCCCGCCGTCGACTGGCACTCACGGCTGGGGCACGTGGGAAGGGACGTCTTTGCAGCGTTACAACGCACCGGTCGTATTCCGCGTGCGGCGGAAGACAACCACCATTGCGAGGCGTGTGTTCTTGGCAAGCAGCCCCGGCGACCATCGCCAACGACGCCATCGCGTGCGACGGCGCCATTAAGATTGCTGCACACGGATTTGTGCGGCCCGCTCCAAGTCCCATCGCTGTCGGGATGCCGCTTTTTGATGACAGTGCTCGATGACTACAGCAAGTACTCGATCGTGCGTTTCCTTCGTCGTAAGGCTGATGCTGCACTTGTGCTTCGGGAGGTCATCACGTGGATGGAGCGGCAAGTAGGCGGCAACGTGAGGGCAGTGCGATCGGATGGCGGAGGAGAGTATGTTAACGGCGCGCTTCGCCAATACTTTGTGGAGCAAGGGATAAGCCATGAGGTGACGCCGCCGTACCACTCGCCATCGAATGGAGCAGCGGAGCGGCTCAACCGCACCCTCCTTGATCGGTCGCGCGCGATGATGAAGGGCGCGCACCTCCCTCTTGCCACTTGGGCCGAGGCTATCAACGCTGCGTCGTTTTTGCGCAACGTGATGCCATGTGCCTCTGTCGGCGGCGCCGTGCCACATGAGCTGCTGTGGAGTGAGCCACCACCGTCGTTGGGTTTTCTCCGTGTCTACGGCTGTGTGGCGTTCGTGAAGCAGCTCGCCCCCGGCGTGCGGAAGCTTGACAGTAGAGCCGAGAAGGGTCGGCTTGTGGGCTACGACGCAGGTGGCCGCTTCTACCGTATCCTTCTCGATGGTGATGCCCCGCGGGTGAAGGTGTCCAAGCACGTCATCTTCGACGAGCGTATGTCAAGCGTTAAGCTTACGTCGCCCTCAGTACCCTCTGCGCCGAGTGGCGGCGCTGGCCCTTTTGAAGGGCTCTGGGCGGGCTGTGATGCGTCACAGCCTGAGGGCGACGGTATTCCTGGTGTGTCGCACTCCTCGTGTGATGCACCGTCAATGCGTGTGTCTGCATCGCATGATGATGATGACGATGATGGCATGACGGTCCCAGCTGATGCATCTTTGGCTGAGGGAGTTGATGCCCCTTGCGACGTGCAAGGGAACAGCGCCGATGGGGTAACGGCGAACGGAGAGGATCCGTGTGAGGAAGGCGGTGTCGAGAGCGCCAATGCGAGTGCGCCTAATGCGTCGAATAACGACGCGACTGCTGAAGTGCCTCCTCGAGATGAAGGACGATATCCGCGACGTGATCGTCGCCCACCGACAGAGTGGTGGAAGATTCCGGAGTCGGCGGTCGCCGCCGATGGTGAAGAAGAGGAGACTGGTGCCGCTCTTGTCTCGGTGCATGATGACGTCGCGCTGCCTTCGACGTACGCCGGCGCGGTCGCATCGCCGCAAGCGGCGCAGTGGCGTCAGGCCATGGACGAAGAGATGCAATCACTGATGGGCGCGCGCGTGTGGGATCTTGTGGACCTTCCCGAAGACCGCAAGACCATCGCTTGCAAGTGGGTGTTCGCTCTGAAGCGTGATGCGAACGGCAACATCGACCGGTTCAAGGCGCGGCTCGTGGCGAAGGGTTTCTCGCAGCGCGCCGGCATCGACTACACGGATATCTGGGCGCCAGTCAGCCAGTACAAGACGCTGCGTTGCATGCTGGCAACCGTGGCGGTACGCGACCTTGAGCTCGTTCAACTTGACATCAAGACGGCGTTTCTCAACGGTGATGTGGACGAGGAGATCTACATGCGTCAACCGCCCGGCTACGTCACGAATGGAAGCTCCATGGTGTGTCGTCTGCGTAAGTCGTTGTATGGCTTGAAGCAGGCGTCACGTGCGTGGCATACGAAGCTGTGTGAATACCTGACCCAGCATGATTTTCGGTCATCCGACGCAGATCCGTGTTTGTTCATGCACGGGAGCGGGAACCGTGTCGTGTACCTGCTGGTGTACGTTGATGACATGCTGATTGCTGCGCGTTCCAAGGGGGATGTAGATGCTTGCGTTGCCATGGTCATGGACGGCTTTCAAGCCAGGCACCTTGGCAATGCAGAGATGTTCCTTGGGATGTCAATTGTGCGTGACCGTAGCAAACGTGTGCTTTGGTTGCACCAGGGGCGCTACGCTCACGACGTGGTAACGCGCTTTGACATGAGTGCCGCTAGGACTGCCAATATGCCTGTGTCTAGGGACATGCACCTTCGTAGGGGGGACGCGGGCGGTGCGTCTGTTGACAAACCGTTTGCAGAGGTTGTCGGCTGTCTGATGTACTTGATGACATGCACCCGTCCAGACTTGGCTCAATCAGTGGGAGCTTTGTCACGGTTTGTCTCGGACCCTAGGAAGCAACATTGGGACGCTGCTGTGCAAGTGCTGCGATATGTTGCGGGGACGATGGACGTCGGCTTGCGGTTCGGGGGCAAGGCCGAGGGTGTTGTTGGGTACTGTGACGCAAACTATGCTGGTGATCTAGACTCTCGCAAATCCACAACCGCTTATGTGTGGTTGATGCACGGTGGCGCTGTGTCGTGGCGTAGTGTGCTTCAGCCTACGGTAGCATTGTCCACGTCAGAGGCGGAGTACATGGCAGCTGCAGGAGCCGTGCGAGAGGCATTATGGTTGCGCAAGTTGCTTGCAGATATGAGCGGCCACTGTGGTGCTCTGACTGTGCAGTGCGATAGCGAGAGTGCACTAGCGTTGATTCGCAATCCAGTTGTTTCGCAGCGCTCTAAGCACATTGATGTGCTTCACCATGTGGTACGTGAGCGCGTTGCGCGTGGGGAGGTAGTCTTTGCGCACTGTCGTACAGAGTCTATGGTGGCAGACGCATTGACGAAGCCAGTAGGGCTTGAGAAGTTCGTTTGGTGCCGGGAGCAGATGGGTTTGCTGTTCTCGGACCGTCGCTAGGTCGAGTGGGAGTGTTGAAGAATAAGCGACCTAGCAACTAGGATGTATGTTGGTGAAGTACTTTGGGACGTATATACGGCATGTTTCCTGACATAGACATGCTCGCCATTGATGGTGGAGAGGTTAGCCCCCATGCCCACCTGTGTGCTCGTAGTCACAGGTTCGATTCTGTGTCGGGTGACTTTTGCCTGCTTGTGGAGGGAGTCATCTAGACATGGGGGGAATCACTACAAAGTGAGAGAGTATCACGAATGTGTGGCCAGTAGCTTGTGGGCCACACATGTGCTTGTGCATGAGCCACAGAACCACTTGTGGTGTGTGTGCGTTTCGTGCTCATCTTGTGCGGATATGTCGCTTGCATCAAGCGCCACGCTAGGGATATAGGGGTAGGCACAAGGGTGCACCCCATCAGTCTCTCTCCTGTAACA
>NZ_JBYNDP010000063.1:0-12329 GCF_059783535.1 Tateyamaria sp.
TTTCTGCCTTGGTTTCGGTGGTTGCTTCTACCGGTGTTTCGGTTTTCGGCTCCGATTTTGACCGTGTTGACCGGCTACGTGTCGACTTTGGCTTTTCTTCCGTGTCCAATTTGTCCGAAGCGGTCGGTTTGGATGACTTCACCGGGTTGTCGAGCCGCGGGATCTCCTTCTGGATCAGCTTTTCGACCGCATCGAACTGCTTTTCATCGCGGGGCACGCAAATGGTGATGGCCTTGCCCTCGCGCCCGGCACGACCCGTCCGGCCGATGCGGTGCACGTAATCCTCGGGGTGGCCGGGAACGTCGAAATTAAACACATGGCTGACCGATGGAACATCGAGGCCCCGCGCTGCCACGTCTGAGGCCACAAGGATCCGCAATTCCCCATTGCGGAAACCGTCCAGCGTACGTGTCCGTTGCGACTGGTCCAGATCGCCATGGATCGGTGCCGCATCATATTTGTATTTTTTCAGGGACTTGGCGACGATATCCACATCGGTCTTGCGGTTGCAGAAGATGATCGCGTTGGTCAGCTTTTCGCCTTCAGCGTCGATCAGGCCGCGCAGCACCTTGCGCTTCTCGCTGGCCTCACGGTCCTTGCGTGACCCTTTGAACATGACCACGCCCTGTTCGATGGTCTCGGATGCAGTGGCTTGACGGGCCACTTCGATACGTTCCGGGTTCGACAGGAAGGTGTTGGTGATGCGCTCAATCTCGGGCGCCATGGTGGCGGAGAAGAACAGCGTTTGGCGGGTGAAGGGCGTGAGGCCAAAGATGCGTTCGATGTCGGGAATGAACCCCATGTCGAGCATACGATCGGCTTCGTCCACGACCATGACCTTCACGTCGTTCAGGATCAGCTTGCCGCGCTCAAAGTGATCGAGCAGGCGGCCGGGCGTGGCGATCAACACATCGACGCCTTTGTCGATCAGCAGGTCCTGCTCTTTGAAGCTGACGCCGCCGATCAGCAGCGCCTTGGTCAGCTTTACATGCTTGGCATAGGTGTCGAAGTTTTCGGCCACCTGCGCCGCCAGTTCTCGTGTCGGGCACAGCACAAGGCTGCGTGGCATACGGGCGCGGGCGCGGCCACGGGCCAATGCGGTGATCAGGGGCAGGGTGAAGCTGGCAGTTTTACCGGTCCCGGTCTGGGCAATCCCCAAAACATCGCGCCCTTCAAGGGCTGCTGGAATCGCACCGGCCTGAATAGGTGTTGGCGTTTCATAGCCAGCTTCATCGATGGCTTTCAGCACCTTGGGATTCAGGTTCAGATCAGAAAATTTTGTCATGTATGTCCGTTGGTTGCGGACACTGACTTGGCCCGCGGCGTCTGATGATGTTAGCCCGAGTGGCCCAGAGGGGGCACCGTGCCCCAACATGCTGCGCGTCCATAGCAAAGGCGCTGCTTCGCGTCAAACTGCGCCGTCGGGGGGTAGTGGGTCACTTTGAATTTTCTGGCTGATGTGTAGTTCGGGCGCGGTTGGGTTTGCCTTGCCAATATCCGTCGTCACATTGCGTGAAACGCACCCGTGGATGGGCAAGCCTTTCAGCGATGGACACATCAGGCGCGTCCAGATGGATACGGATGCGGTGGGCGCCAAGATCGAGGTGAAAGGCGATGAATTCCGCGACCTTGCGCAAGGGTGCCTTGACAGTGGACACAATGCCCCAACGCAGCTTTACCGGATCTGTCTGCACCGGCTGCGGGACCGGGATTTGCGGCCCATCGGTCATGGCTTCAGACCATCATTTCCTTGGTCGCGCTGAGCGTTACATCCGGATAGTCGCGGGCCACCCGGTCGATGTCCCACTGCAGGCGGGTCAGGTACACGATGTCGCCATCGTGGTCGTGGCTGATATGTTGCTTGTTGCTTTCCGTAAACTTATCAACGGCTTGTTTGTCGCCGCTCACCCAGCGAGCGGAGGTGAACTGCGACTGTTCGAACCGCACGGGCAACCCGTATTCCAGCTCGATCCGACTGGCGAGCACTTCGAATTGAAGCGCACCCACGACGCCGACGATAAAGCCTGATCCGATGGACGGTTTGAACACTTTCGCCGCCCCTTCCTCGGCAAATTGCATCAGCGCTTTTTCCAGATGCTTGGCCTTCAACGGATCGCCGGCGCGGACACCTTGCAGCAGTTCGGGGGCAAAGCTGGGGATACCTGTAACACGCAAAGCTTCACCTTCGGTTAACGTGTCGCCGATGCGCAGTTGCCCGTGGTTCGGGATGCCGATGATGTCGCCCGCCCAAGCCTCTTCCGCCAATTCGCGGTCGGAGGCGAGGAACATGACGGGGTTCGAGATGGCCATGGGCTTTTTGGACCGCACATGGGTCAGTTTCATGCCGCGTTTGAAGTGGCCGGATGCCATGCGGAGGAAGGCGACGCGGTCGCGGTGCTTGGGGTCCATATTGGCTTGAACTTTGAAGACAAAGCCGGAAACCTTTGATTCCTCGGGTGAAATCTGGCGCGGTTCTGCAGATTGAACCTGCGGTTCCGGGCCGTAGTTAGCGATGCCGTCCATCAGTTCCTTGACGCCGAAGGAGTTGATGGCAGAGCCGAACCAGATAGGGGTCAGGGTGCCTTGCAGCATCGCCTCGGCATCCAGTGGTGGCAGCAGCTCGCGTGCCATTTCAAGCTCTTCACGAAGCTGGTTCAGCTGCGCCTCGGGCACGTGGTCGGCCAGCTTGGGGTCATCCAAGCCGTTGATTTCAATGCTTTCCGCAACTTTGTTACGGTCAGCGCGGTCCATCAGTTCCAGACGGTCGCGCAGGATGTCGTAGCAGCCGATGAAGTCGCGACCCACGCCGATGGGCCAGGACGCGGGCGTTACGTCAATAGCAAGGTTTTCCTGGATTTCGTCAATGATCTCAAAGACGTCGCGGCTTTCGCGATCCATCTTGTTGCAGAAGGTCAGGATCGGCAGGTCGCGCAGGCGGCAAACCTCGAACAGCTTTTGCGTCTGGCTTTCCACACCCTTCGCCCCGTCGATGACCATGATCGCGGCGTCCACCGCCGTGAGCGTGCGATAGGTGTCTTCGGAGAAGTCGGAGTGGCCGGGTGTGTCCACAAGATTGAACCGGAACGTATTGGTTTTACTTGTGAAATCAAAAGACATCGCCGAGGCGGACACCGAGATGCCACGGTCTTTTTCCATCGCCATGAAGTCGGACCGGGTGCGGCGTGCTTCGCCCTTGGCGCGGACCTGTCCGGCCATCTGGATGGCCCCGCCGAACAGCAGGAACTTTTCGGTCAGGGTCGTCTTGCCCGCGTCGGGGTGCGAGATGATCGCGAAGGTGCGGCGACGGGCGATTTCGGGGGGCAATTCAGGGCGGTTATCCAACATGGGCGCCGTATATCCGGCGTCTCAAACCGGGGCAAGCGCGGCATGTTTTGAAGCCGGCAGCAGGGTGTCACCCCCCGTGCAGCATCCGTACACCCCCTGTGCACCCCCAACGCACGCACGGGTCAGGGCGCGTTAACCCTTTGGTGACAGTCTTGCCCCTTGCGCAGATCGCAGACAGGAGCCGACGCCATGCATCAGAGCCAACGTAAAGCCCAACTGGACCTGATGGTGACGCTGGATCGCCATCAGGGCGAGATGCGGTACAAGCATATCGAGGACTCGATCCCGGCGGCATGGAACGGGCTGGACAGTTTTGATGGCGTCAAACCGCACAAGACGCGCGTCACCATTCGACTGGATGCGGACATGGTGAAGTGGTTTCGCAAGCTCGGCCCGAACTATTCCCAACGGATGAATGATGTGTTGCGCATTTACTGGTCTGCGCTGATGGGTGGCCAGATCACGGCCTTTATAGGCGATGACCCGATGCCGCGGATGACGCTGGAGATGAATGCGCTGAACAAGCGCATGAAGGAGTTGAACGCAGAGATGGGGATCACCTGAGGCGTCGTGACAAAAACTGTCAGTGGGGCGACGTAGGGTTGGGATATTCATTCCAACGAGGATACCGCCATGACGTTAAATGAAATCGCCGACAAACTGGTCGAGGGCTGCCGCAACAACACCTCGGCCGAAAATCTGGACACGCTGTACGCGGCTGACGCCGTTTCGGTCGAGGCCACGGACAATGGCATGGGGCGCGAGGTTCAGGGTATCCCCGCGATCCGCGGCAAGCATGAGTGGTGGGAAGCTACGTTCGATGTGCTGGACGCCTCGGTATCCGACGCAATGCTGCATCCGGACGACCGCTTTGCCGTGATCTTTGAGTTGAAGGCCAAGCACAAGGAAAGCGGTGAGGTCACCGACATGAAAGAGGTGGCGTTGTATACGGTTGCGGATGGGAAGATCGCGCGGGAAGAGTTTTTCTACGCGGTGTGAGCATACCGTTTTGGGCTCTATGATGTGCGCGAGAGGCGGTTGAACGTCTCTCGCCTTTTTGGTGACCAGCAAGTTCAGCCTATGGTCTGGCGATCAGCACATCGCACAAGGGTTCCCGCATGAGATCGGTCGCCAGTGAGCCGAGAAGACTGCGCGCTGCGCCGACCCGCCCATGAGCGCCGACCGCAATCAGGTCAACATTGCCGGTGTCCACCTTGCGCCGGAGAATGGGGTAGGGCACGCCCGCCAGAATTTCGAGCTGCTCCATCTGCTCTGTTGGCAGGTCTTCGGCCCGCATCCACGCCTTGGCTGAGCTTTCCGCCTCTTGTCGGAACGACGCTTCGATGGCGTCGGCGGCGGCCTTGGTCTGCGACAGCATCCCGGAATAGGGGATGTGCAGCGCGTGGACTGGGTGGATGGTGGCGGTCGGCGCCAGGGCGTGCGCCATCCGCATGGCACCACTGCAGGCCGGGGAGAAGTCGCAAGCGGACAGAACCGTGGAATAGGCATGGTCGACCCGGTCCGTCACCAGAAGAACTGGTGTCGAGATGCGCCGCACGATGCGCTGCATCGTCGTTTCGCGCACGGCATCCAGAAACGGGCGCTGGCGGTGCGTGCCCATGACAAGCAGATCAACCTCGTCTGTGCAGGCGCGAATGATGTTGGCGCTGGGATCCCCTGGCTCGGCCTTGATCGTCACGTTCACCCCGTCGCAGACCGTAGTGACAAACCGGTCCAGCGTGGCGCGCGCCTTGGCGTGCAGGGTGTCGATGATCTCAAGCGGCATCGCATCGTCCAGCACCGTCAGAACTGTCAGTGCTGCACCATGTTCACGCGCGATTTGCGCGGCCCGGCGCACGGCCCGGTCAGACCGGATGGACAGGTCGGTGGCAACAAGGATCGATGTCAGCTTGGTCATTGATGTCTCCGTTTCAGGTGCTTGCCCCTGATGTGGAGATTGCGACGCCCGCTTGCCTTGATATGCGTCAAGCGTCGGCGGATTTCAGCGCGTCGATGCTCGTTTCAGCAATTCGGCAGCGTCCGGACGGTCCAAAAGCGTTTTCTTGACATCAAGGCCGGACAGGCCAGCATCGGTGTGCGCGGTAAGCTGTGATGACACCTCTTTAGGCAGGACCGGCATGGTGCGGCTGTCGATCAGCATGGATTCCACGGCGATCCCTTCGGCATAGATGATCTGGTGCGTGTCGAAGAGAAGTTCGAAGTAGTCCACGAACCCGCCATCCTGTACCGTCACGCTGTCGTTGTTGACCAGATGCCTGGCCTTGACGAGAAGCTCGGAACGACCGGCGCCGAGGCGATCCTTGCGCTGGTAGATGAACAGCCGGTGATCGGGCGAAACGATCAGGTTGCGGTCGTTGTTCAGGGTGCCCGCACGGATGCAGATGGGGGCGAAATCACCCGTCGCCCGGACCGTGGATTGGCCAATCCACCGCACCTCTTGCACGCCATCGTTGCGCGTCAGCACGCGATCTCCGACCACCAGGTCTTCGATCGGCTTTTGGGCGCCCGAGGCCATGGTAATATGGGTGCCGCGGGTAAAACGCGCGCAGGTGAGGTGGGCGAATTTGCTGCGCGCTTCGTCCGGTTCAATGCCCACGAGCGCGTAACCGGTCCGCGCGGCGAGCCGTGCAAGCGGCAGCAGGTAGACCTGATTGATATTGCCGGCAGCGTCCACTTCGACCAGCACGATGGCGTCCGTGATGTTGCCATCCGGCGACATGAGTGTGAGGGCGCAGTCGAGGTGGATGGCCGCCCCGGGGGTGCCGCATTCGCTGCCATCCGCAACGGTCAGGTGCGCCGGGTCAAGGGCATGTGTCGACAGCCGTACGGGCTGGGCCGATGCGGCCAGCGTATAAACATCATCTAACAGCATATCGTCCGCGCAGGCCAAAGGATCGCCAAGGTTGGCGCCTTCACTCACTACAAAGTCTTCGGCCCGGAAGACGGACATACTTTGCGCTGGCGTGTGGGCGATCTTCGTCATCTGAAGTGCTACTCGGGTTTTGGACGAAACACTAAAGTAGAATTGTGACGCCGGTCGGTCAACGGTTCGGTCTTTTACTGGCGCATCGGTGAACGTGCCGTTACCTGTTGGTGTGAAAACTGAATGGGAGAGCGATCATGGATCTAGGTATTGCGGGCAAGCGGGCTGTTGTGTGTGCTTCATCCAAGGGGCTGGGTCTGGGATGTGCGGAGGCGCTGGCTGCGGCGGGCGTGCACCTGGTCATGAATGCGCGCGGGTCCGAGGCGCTGGAGGCATCGGCAGAGGCTATCCGTGCGGTGCACAGTGTCGACGTGCAGACGGTCGCGGCTGACGTGACAACGGCTGAAGGGCAGGGCGCATTGGTTGCGGCGGCTGGGGATGCCGACATTCTGGTCAACAATGCGGGCGGCCCGCCCCCCGGCATGTGGCATGACTGGGACCGCGACGATTTCATCAAGGCGCTTGATGCCAACATGCTGGCCCCCATTGCCCTGATCAAAGCCCTTGTGCCCGGAATGATGGATCGCGGCTGGGGCCGTGTGGTCAACATCACATCGCAATCGGTGAAAGCCCCCATTCCCGTGCTTGGATTATCCAATTCGGCCCGTGCGGGTCTGACCGGTTATGTCGCGGGGACCTCGCGGCAGGTGGCGAACAAGGGTGTGACCATCAACAACCTGCTTCCCGGCATTCACGCCACAGACCGTGCGGATGCGCTGGATGGAGGTGTCGTCGCGGCCAAGGGTATCACGTTGGAAGAGGCGCGGGCTGAACGCGCAGCCACCATTCCGGCGGGCCGCTATGGCACACGGGAAGAGTTTGGCGCGGCTTGCGCTTTCCTGTGTTCACAGCACGCGGGTTTCATTGTCGGGCAGAACCTGCTGCTGGATGGCGGCGCGACCGTGGCGACAATTTAAAGCGCGGTCGCATCGGCAGACGCGACCGATGGCAAGGGTCGCTTCTGCTGCCAAAAACTGTCAGCGTCCCGGGGCTATTGGGACTTTGTACGCACCCATTTTTGTATTGAAGGACAGACCCAATGGCCAAGGCGCAGCCGACTTTTTCGCTGAAAGACCAACTTTTCAACGCTGAATCCCTGGGTGACTTGGCGGATGAGTTCGTTGCGGGCGTTCCCGGCTTTGACCGCGATGCCTTTCACGCCGCTGCCCTGTCAGGCATTGCCGAGCGGTCGTTGATGGAGTGTCTGGATTGGTTTGCGGACTGTCTGGAGCCGCATCTGGCCGCTGATTTCCCAACGATGGCGGACCAATTACAAGCGGCGATGCCGCCCCGGCTTGACCCTACGCTGCGCGATGACGATTTTGGGCGCTTCATTCACGCTGTGCCAGGGGTTCTGGCGGTCCGGCACGGGTTGGAGGATCACCGTGAACGCGCGCTGGACCTGCTTTATGAAGCCACGCAGCGCTTCTCCATGGAGTTCTACATCCGCGCCTTCCTGAACCGGTGGACGGATGAAACACTGGCCCGTCTGGAGATGTGGGCCGGCGATGAGAACTACCATGTCCGGCGATTGGTCAGCGAAGGGATGCGGCCCAAGCTGCCCTGGGCGCGGAAGGTAGAGCTGACGTTGGATCAGACCTTGCCGCTGCTGGACCGCTTGCAGGCGGATCCCACCCGCTTTGTCACGCGTTCTGTCGCCAACCATCTCAATGACGTGGCCAAAACCGCGCCTGATGCCGTGTTGGAGCGGCTGGCCAATTGGGAGGCGCAAGCCACGCAGGACGCCAAGGAGCGGGCGTGGATGCGACGCCATGCCTTGCGGACGCTGATCAAGGATGGGCATCCGGGCGCGATGGATATGCTGGGCTATCGCGGTGATGCGGACCTGACGGTGTCTGTTGATGTGGCGACGCCAACGGTGCCGTTGGGCGAAGGGCTGACATTCACCGTTACGCTGGACGGGGCAGAGGTAACTCCTGTCCTGGTCGACTATCGCATCCGGTTTGCCCGGCCTGGAGGGAAAACCGGTGAAAAAGTGTTCAAGCTGAAGGTCGCCGAGGTGAAACCCGGCAAGCCGCTGGTGTTGAAAAAGGTGCACAAGCTGAAGGCCAATGCGACGACTTTTGAATTGCATCCCGGCGCACATGGGTTGGTTGTGCAAGTGAACGGTGTGGATCGGGCAGAGGCGTCATTCGACATCGTTTAGGGTTGGTGAGTGCACTCTTTGCTGCGCAAATTCGCCCACCCGCCAACCCGACCATAGGCGGTCGGACGGATGACATGTGAAAACGATTTGGCGTCCGGTCGGGATGTCCGGGGCTTTAGTGTGCCGCGCCCGTGATCTGTTTGGTCGTGACGAAATCAAGGAGTAAGATTTGTTGAATGTAATATGGCTATCTGACCCACACTTCACGCATGAAGGTGATGTGCTTGGCCACAACCCTCGTGTCCGGCTCAAGGCCGCTATCGATCATATCAATATGCACCATGCCGATGCGCGGGTTTGTGTCATTTCCGGTGACATGGTCAATCGGGGTACTGAGGGCGACTACATCGCGCTGCGCGCCCAGTTGGATGGCTTGTCGATCCCGTTTCTGCCGATGGCCGGAAACCACGATGATCGCGCTTTGCTCAGGCAGTTTCTTCCCCTGCCTGACACTTGCATGCCCGGCTTTGTCCAGTACCACGTTTCGACATCCGAAGGGCTGATCGTTTGTCTGGACACACAGAAAGAGGGATCGGATGCCGGAGAGTTCTGTCGCGAGCGCCGTGCTTGGCTGACCAATGTGCTTGAGAACGCGGAGGGCGTGCCGGTCTATCTGTTTATGCATCACCCGCCGCATTCTTTGGGATTGCCAATACAAGACACCGGGAAAATGGAGGATGGCGAGGCGTTTCTTGACCTCGTCTCGAAGTATGAGTGTGTGAAACACATGTTTATTGGACATGTTCATCGTCCCATCACCGGAACTGTGAGGGGGGTGCCATTTGCGACGATGCGGTCCGTTCTGTATCAAGCTCCGGCACCGCGGCCCGACTGGGATTGGGAGACCTTCAGCCCCGGTGAGGAGGCCCCGAACCTTGGCGTGCTCACCATCTCAGGCACATCTGTGACCCTGCAATACGAGCAATTCTGTGCATATCAGAAAGGCGTGCGGGACCAGTAGGTCCGTGCTCTGACCGGATGGTGTTCGTGGCGCGTTTGCTTGGTTTGAGTCTTCAAGCGATCTGGGAATCTGCGCCTTCGACACAAACGTCCGGCCCCACAGGGAACCAACTGGTTCACAAAGCCGTCAGGCGGGCTGGATGGGGCGAAGTGCGCCTGTTACCTGCCGGTAAACCCTTACCGAAAGGTCCATAAATGACTCCTGTTGCCCTGATCGCCCTGTTCGTCGTTCTGATCGGGGCGAGCGTGTTGGCGGCACCGCGTCGCGTGTCGGTCGACGGGTTTTATTCAGGCCAGATAGCGGGGCAGGCCCCCGGTTTGTGGGTGCTGGTGTTGAGCCAGGTGACGACCTGGATTTTTGCCCGGAGCCTGATGAATGCCGCCATTCTTGGCTATTTCTACGGAATTGCAGGTACCTTGGCCTACGCCGCGTATTACGGCAGCTTCCTGACCGGTGGTTTCATCGTGGCGCGACTGAGGGCGCAGGGGGCTATGTCGGTTCAGGATTGGTTGCACGACCGGTTCGGTTCGCGCGGCACTGCGGCCTACAATCTGGTCATTGCGCTGCGTCTGCTGTCCGAGGTGTTTGCCAATCTCTTGGTGGTTGGGTTGATTGCGGGTGCTGTCATCGAAGGCAGTGGCACGTGGGCCATCCTGATCGTCGCTGTTGTCGGGTTGGCATATTCCGCCTGGGGTGGGCTGAGTGCCGCCCTACGCACCGATGTTGCACAGATGTCTGTTTTCCTTGGTGTGTTTGGTATTGCCTTCCTCTACCTTGTGCTGAGCCCCGGTTTCTCGCTGGGGGCGGTGCTGACTGCCCCGGGCACCGCGGGCGCTTGGAATGGCTGGGTGTTGCTGGTTGTTGCGGCGCTGCAGGTGTTTTCCTATCCGGCCCATGATCCGGTGATGATGGACCGGGGGTTTATTGCCGACGAAGAGACCACGCGCCGGTCTTTCCTGCATGCGTTCTGGCTGTCGACCTTTTGCATCATCGGCTTCGGCTTCTTTGGCATTCAGGCCAGCCTTGTCGGGGCGGAGTACGAGGGAGAGTTGATTGGCACATGGGGGAGCATGTTCCCGATGTGGGTCTTTGCCCTTTTGATGCTGTCGCTGCTTGTGTCGGCCCTGTCGACGCTGGATTCGGCCCTGTCTTCGTCGGCCCGGTTGGTGGTTGAGGAATTGGCGCTGGCGCCGCGCACACTGATGGGTGGGCGCGCGGTGATGGTCGTGTTCATGGTGCTGGGGGCCGGTCTGACCCTTTGGGGCAACGCGACGCTGTTTGATGCCGTGGCGGTCAGTGGCACGGCGTCGATGTTTCTGACACCGGTGTTGATTGTGGGCCTCGTGCTGGGACTGCGCATGCCGACATGGTCCTACCTTGTGGCGTTCGCTGCCGCGATGCTGGGCGCGTTGGCGTATTTCGGGCGCGCTTGGCCTGTCTTTGCTTCTGTCCTGCCAGACGGGCACAAATACGAGCAGTTGCTGGTGATTTGCGTCTTCGTTCTGGTGGCTGGCTTTGCGGCAGTGCTTGCGGGGGCGCGCCGGGCCTGATACGTCCCGACTGTTTTGATCGGGTATGGGGACGCCGTGACTGCACCTCGGCTGGAAATTCGCAATCTCGTGCGCAGCTTTGGGGGGCGGCGTGTGGTCGATGGGGTGAGCCTGTCGATCCAGCCGGGACAGGTGACGTGCCTGCTGGGACCGTCCGGGTGTGGCAAGTCCACGACCTTGCGCATGATCGCAGGGGTCGAGATGCAGGACTCGGGCGAGATCTATGTCGACGGCAAGTTGATCTGTGACACGCGGTTTCGTGTGCCGCCTGAGCGGCGCGAGATTGGCCTGATGTTTCAGGACTTTGCGCTGTTTCCGCATCTGAGCGTCGAGGGCAATATCGCTTACGGATTATCCGGCAGTCGTGATGAGAAGCGCGCGCGTGTGGTCGAGATGCTGGAGCGGGTGCGTATGTCACGCTTCATCGACATGTATCCGCACCAGTTGTCGGGTGGTGAGCAACAGCGTATCGCATTGGCGCGGGCCTTGGCGCCGCGTCCTCGGATCATGCTGATGGACGAGCCGTTCTCGGGCCTCGACAACCGGCTGCGAGATGGTATCCGGGATGAGACGCTGGCGATCCTCAAGGAAGAGGATACCGGTGTTCTGCTGGTCACGCATGAACCGGAAGAAGCCATGCGCATGGCGGATGAGATTGCCTTGATGCGGGACGGGCATATCGTACAGCAGGGGGCGCCGTACAACGTCTATACCCGCCCAGTGGACCGCGCGTCTGTTGCTTTCTTCAGTGATGCCAACAGGTTGCGATCTGTTGTTGAAGGGGCTTTGGCAATAACTCCCTTTGGTCACTTTTTGGCGCCCGGTGTGGCCGATGGCACGCAGGTGGATATCGTCTTCCGTCCCCAGCACGTGAAGATCGACTTTGACCGGGCCGGTGTTGGGCCTGGTCCGACGGCAGCCGAGGGGACGGCAGCGCGGGCCCATGTGGTGCGGTCGCGGTTCATGGGCAATGAGAGCCTTGTGGAGTTTCGTCTGGATGACGGCGTGGCCCTGATCAAAAGCACCGTGCCGGGTGTGTTCCTGCCGCAGCCCGACACCGTGATGTGGCTGCGTGTGCGGCGCGACAAATGTTATGTCTTTCCAAGTTCGGAGGCGGCGGAATGAGTGGACCGATGATTGTGGAGTTCGGCCTGGGCACGTCTCTGCGCAGGGGCAGTTACACCGAGGCGGCGGCGCGGGCCGTGCGCGCGGCCTTGTGGCGCAATTCGATCAACCTGGCCGAATATATGGGTGTGGGCAAAGAGGATATGCGGATCAAGGTGCATATCGGGTGCGCCAAGC
>NZ_JBYNDP010000063.1:12429-22883 GCF_059783535.1 Tateyamaria sp.
ATGGGTGTGGGCAAAGAGGATATGCGGATCAAGGTGCATATCGGGTGCGCCAAGCCAGAGCTGGTGGACACGGCTGTGCTGGCCGAAGTGTTTCCTTATGGCGAGACATCATTCGTGGTTGAAAAAGGGGGGCTGGATGTTGCTCGGCCCGAGGGTGAGGGAAACCCAACGGTAATGGCGCAGGCCGCTTTGATCGTTTCGGTGGAGGTGCCAAATGCCTGAGCAACGGTTGATCATCGAGATGGCGCAGGGCGTGGACCTGCATGGTCGTGATGATACGAAGGCCGCGAAGCGCGCCGTGGAGCAGGCGCTGCAAGGGGCATCCTTGCCGATCTTTGGCACGTTGGGTGTCGACCGCGAGACGATGCGTGTTGTGGTGCACGTGGCTGTGCCGCGCCCGGAGGCTGTCGACGTGGATGTGATTGCGGGGCTGCTGCCTTATGGATCTGTCGAAGTTATCGCGGAAAAGGGCGGGCTGGATGTGCCAGTGGCCGGTGATGTCGCCGTGATGGCGGTTGCGGCGATCGAGGTGTTCCTTCCTTTGACCACGTGACGTCGTTGGCGGCTCTGTTTTGCGCCTAAATGGCGCAAAAGGCGCCCACCCACCGACCCAGGCGCGGTTTACAGGTTCGGATCGTAATCGGAGAGCCGCTTGCCCGGTTCGTCCACGAACATCTCTGGCAGGGCCTCGGCCGATTGGATCAGGTCAACGCGAAACACCCTGAAATCATTGCGTAATTCGCACCATGACGTCAGCGTCCATACCCGCCCCCAATACTCCATATGCAGCGGACGGATAATGCGGGTCGTGATCCTGTCCCCCTTAGAGTGATAGGTGAGTTGCAGCTTTTGCTTGGCTCGAATAGCGGCGCGCAATGTGGGCATCTGGGCAAAACCACGGACTGCATCGGCAAAGGGGTAGACCGCGAACTTCCACTTGTCTGCCTCTGCCACCGTGCGTTCGGGCAGCACGGCATCTATCTTGTCCGCAAGCGTGCGCGCGGCGGATTTGAGCGTGTCATCCGCCGCTTCGGCGACAATTGCCATGCCGAGGTTCAGCGCCTCAAGTTCTTCGGTTGTGAGGGTGAGGGGCGGCAGGCTGATCGCCTCGGTGATCATGTAGCCCACGCCGCGCTCACCCTGCACGGGCACGCCGGAGGCGACCAGCGTGTCCATGTCGCGGTAGATGGTGCGCACCGACACCTCGCAGACATCCGCGATCTCCTGCGCTTTGTGCAACTTGCCGTCGCGCAGGATCTGGATGATGTCAAAGAGGCGGTCGGTGCGGCGCATGTTACTCCTGTTGCAGCTGGATGGGGGCGTGGCGCATGTCGATACTGTCATGGTCGATCATCGACATGACGGGCTGCGCCTCTGGACGTGCGAACATCTCTTTGGCGGCGGACATTGCCGCGTCGAGAGAGACCCATGTGATGTGATCGGTCCACAGGCCGCTGTCATCCGAGGACAGGGTGCGCGTGATCATGGCGCCCGTGCTGCGCAGAAAGGGGCCCATGCCGTCGGCAGCGGTGATAAAAGACGCCGGATCAGTGCCATCGACCAGCCGGAATGTGACGATTTCAGCGACGAGGTGCGTGTTGCCTGTGCCTTCGCCGGCGGCTGCGTGGGCAATCGTGGCTGCAAAGAGGGTGGTTGTCAGTGTGCGCATCGGTTTCTCCTGTGTTCGAGCGGTGATGCGCCAGGTTTAGGGATAGCCAACTGACATTAACCTGTCAGTTGGGTATAGGCCATAGCAAATTTCTTGCGGATTTGGCGTCTTCGTGACCGTCAAGCCAGCCATCGGCCTTTTCGCAACTGCGGCAAAACCATAGAACAGGGACCGACAGGCGGCATTCCGTCGCCAGAGATGGGAGAAACACCATGGGAATTGGAAACATCGGACTTCCGGGCCTGCTGCTGATCGCCGTTGTGGTGCTGGTGCTGTTTGGCCGCGGCAAGATTTCAAGCTTGATGGGTGAGGTCGGCAAAGGCATCACCAGCTTCAAGAAGGGCATCAACGAAGGCAAGGAAGAGCTGGAAGCGGCCCAGGCCGAAGAGGCCAAGGACATCACGCCTGAGTCCGAAAAAGACAAGGTCTGATCCATGTTTGATCTCGGCCTCGCTGAGCTGCTGGTCATCGGGATCGTGGCGTTGATCGTCATTGGCCCCAAGGACCTGCCGATGGTGTTTCGCAATGTCGGTCGCTTTGTCGGCAAGGCGCGGGGTATGGCGCGCGAGTTTTCATCCGCCATGAACCAGGCGGCGGACGAGGCCGGCGTCAAGGATATTCAACGCACCATCAAGACGGCCACCAATCCGATTGGCAGCGCCATGGACGGGGTGAAGGATGCGGCGCGGGATGTGACCTCGTCCCTCACGGACCTCGATCCGGAGAGTGAGACGGGCAAACTGGCTGCTGAGAAGGCAGAGCGGGCCGAGAATGCGCGCAAAATCCAGGCCGCGACCGCCCGCGCGCAGGCTGAGCGCAAGGCGCAAGAGGCCGCGGATGCGTTGAAGAAAGCAGAAGAGCTTGAAGCTCAGGCGCCGAAAGAGAGCTAGATGAGCCAGACCGAAGACCTTGATGACAGCACAGCGCCACTGATTGAACATCTGGCCGAGCTGCGCACGCGGCTGATCCGGTCCGTGATCGCGTTCATCATTGCGATTACGGTGTTCTTTATCCCCATTCAGGGTGAGTTCATCGCGGTGCACGTGTTGAATTTCCTGATGGAGCCCATCGTGGACACGCTGCGCGAGTTGGGGGATCCGTCGCCGACGCTGCAATACACCTCGCCGCAGGAATACCTGTTCACGTTGTTCCGCATCTCGATGGTGTTTGGCTTTGCGCTGGCCTTTCCCGTGATCGGGTTCCAGATGTGGCGGTTCGTGGCGCCCGGGCTGTACCGGCAGGAAAAGAATGCCTTCTTACCGTTCCTGATTGCGTCGCCGGTCATGTTCCTGCTCGGCGCGAGTTTTGCGCAATTCGTTGTGACTCCGCTGGCCATGGCGTTTTTCTTGGGCTTTGCGGATGTGTCTTCGGTGCTAGCGATTGTGTTCGGCAATCCCGAAACATTGCCTGATGGCGCCGTCATTACGCCCGAAGCGGCCAGCGAGGGGCCAACCATCACCTTCTTTGGGAAGGTCAACGAAAGCCTTGATATCACCCTGAAATTCATCATGGCCTTTGGGTTGTGCTTTCAGCTTCCCGTGCTGCTGACCCTGATGGGCAAAGCTGGGCTGGTCAGTTCCGAGGGTCTCGCCAACGTGCGCAAATACGCGATGGTTGGCATTCTGGTGCTGGCGGCTGTTGTCACCCCGCCCGACGTCATCACGCAGCTGATCCTGTTCACGGTCGTTTACGGTCTTTACGAAGTCTCGATCTGGCTGGTCCGCCGCGTTGAGAAAAAGCGCGACGCGCAACTGCGTGAAGAAGGGTATTTTGACGACGAGGATGACCTTGGTGATCTGTCCGAGGAAGATCTGAAGTGATCGACGACCCTATGGACCGCATCGCGGCGGCGCTGGAGCGGATGTCTCCTGCGCCGCTGGACACTCCCGATTTTGATGCGGCTGCGGCCTTTGTCTGGCAGACCGGCCCCGATCGGCTAGAACCCGTTGCGCATGTGTCGCGCGTGCCATTGGATCTGCTGCTTGGGGTCGAGCGATCACGCGATACACTGTTGGCCAACACACGGCAATTTGCCCAAGGATTGCCGGCAAACAACGCGCTGTTATGGGGCGCGCGTGGTATGGGAAAATCCAGCCTTGTCAAAGCAATACATGGCGCACTTGAAGTGGATTTTCAGCAACTGAAGATTGTCGAACTGCATCGAGAGGACCTGCCGTCCGTTGGGCGCTTGCTGAACGTCTTGCGGCAGGCGCCGGATGCACGTTTCATCCTGTTCTGCGATGATCTGAGCTTTAGCCACGATGATCAGCATTACAAATCACTCAAGGCTGTGCTCGATGGTGGCATCGAAGGACGGCCCGACAATGTGATCCTGTATGCCACGTCGAACCGCCGTCACCTGATGCCCCGCGACATGATCGAGAATGAGCGCGGCAGCGCCATCAACCCGTCCGAGGCGGTCGAAGAAAAGGTGAGCCTGTCCGACCGGTTTGGCCTTTGGCTGGGCTTCCATGCGTGCGATCAGGACCAGTACCTTGCGATGATCCGTGGGTATTGTGCCGCCTATGGTGTCAAGATCGATGACGATACGCTGTGGGCCGAGGCCATTGAATGGCAGGCCACGCGGGGGTCCAGATCGGGGCGTGTGGCATGGCAGTATTTCTGTGACCTTGCCGGGCGACAGGGCGTGGCGCTCTAGGCCGCGAGGAGATGCGCCTCGAACCCTTTGAGGCATGGTGCGCACATCGGGCCATAGCTGGCGAGATCCGGGAACAACCGTTCGATTTCAAGGCGGGCATGATCCCCGACGGCGCCCATGGTGATTGAGCCGGGGTAGAGGGTTTCGCTCCAGATGCCGTGCGACTTCACCACGTTGTGGGCAGACAGCAGGATGTGGTGGTAGGTCACGCGCCCTCCGACCTTTCGATAGACACCATCCATGCAGAGCAGATCCTTGGCCCGGACAAGAACTTCGTCCTGACCAAAGAGCAATTCGGCCCGCCAATCCGTCAGCATGATCGCGTGCTGTGGCGACACGACAAGATCACGGTCGTTTCCAAGGGTACCCGCAGAGATGACGATGGGGGCGAGGTCATCGGTGGCTAGAACGGTCGTTTGACCCACCCAGAGAATGGGTTGTGGGCCTGACGTGCCAGTTCGGACAAGGTCACCATTGTTCAACGCCTCGATGGCGCGGGGACCTGTCGGTGTTTCGATCAATGTGCCGGACGTAAAGCACACGATCGTGCCGCCAAGATCTCCGTGTGGAACGAATTCGCCGTTCTCGACAATGCCGCCGATCGTGAGGTCCGTGTTGGGCGGGGGAATGCCATCGGGAAAGACAAGAAAGTAGCCGTCTTCGTCCGTTGCAGTGGCGTCGGCCCCGTCATTGAGGTCGTTGTCATTGTTCAGGTCGACGTCGATGACAGCCACTTGCCACGTGGTTGTGCCGTCGGTCACGGTGAACGTGTAGTCCCAGATGATCTGTCGGTCTGTGCCGTCAATCGTCACAGTCTGTGGGAATGCGCCGCCAATACGTTCCTGGGCCTGGACCGTTTCGTTGTTGGCACCGTCGCCATTGAATACGGTGGCGCCATCATTTTCGTTCACCACGAAGTAAGTGGTGTCGCCCGTGTAGCGCCAGGTGCCGGTCGGTGCGAAAGCATAGTTGTTCGCCGCGCCGTTGACCGTGGTCTGAATGCCCCGCAGGGCAAAGCTGTATCCGTAAAAGACAGGCATGGGCCTGAACCAATCCAAACAGTTTCTTTGGATTGTTTCTGATCCCTCAACCGGGCGGAGTTAGGGCCATACGCCGTTGTTTGCGGAGAATTCAGGGAATGTTTGGGGCAATTTCGGCACATTCACCCGCGTGAGTGGCAATCAGCCGCAATTGCCCAGGGTCCACCTTATTCGAAGAACGGGTTGGGGTTCACGCTGTCGAAACCGTCGCGCACTTCGAAGTGGACATATGCCGTGTCGCTGGTGTCGCGCAGTTTCGCAATGGATTGTCCCCGGGATACCGTGTCGCCCTTCGCAACAGTCACGTCCGTGACGTTGGCATAGACGGTCAGCAGGTTATCCGGGTGCCGGACAACGATGATCGGCACGCCCTCGGCGCTTTCCGTGATGGCCGCGACGGTGCCGCCTGCTGCTGCACTGACAGCCGTGCCTGGTGCAGCCTGGATGTCGATGCCTTCATTGCGGCCCTTCGCGTAGTCGCGAATGATTGTCCCTTGAACGGGCAGGGACATTTCACCGGACTGGGCAGGCGCGCTGGTCTGGCCAACATCCGCAACCGGCTTGTCAGGGTCCGGGGTTGCAGCCGGTGGGTTGGCGGTATCGTCTTCTGGCAAAGGTTTAGCCGAGCTGGGCGGCAGTGGTGTCGGCGACCCTGCGCCGGGGGCCGTTGTCGCAGTGTCCGGTGCTGCAGCTTGCCGTTCGGGCGCGTTGGTGCGCGCCACGGGGATCAGCAGGTACTGTCCTTCACGTACGGCGAAATCTGCGCCAAGGCCATTCCATTCCGCCAGCGATTTTGCGGGGACCTGGTACAGCCGCGCGATTGTAAAGGCGGTCTCACCCCGTTCTACCCGGTGGCGGATTGGCTCCTGACCCGTTTGGGGCAGAGGTGTTGCTGTCGGAGCATTGGCCACAGGCGTTGGTGCGGCATTGTCGATCGCGTTGCCTGCCAACGTGGTCACATCCACGGATGATGGCTGAATGGGGCCGGTGCCGATTGCGCCAGTCAGTGGCGAGGGTTCCGACACACGGCGGGGCAGTGCGATGATTTCGCCGTTGCGCAGCGGCACGTCTGTTTCAACGCCATTGAAGTTTGCCAGCTCAGACACCGGCAACCCAACGCGGGTCGCCACATCCTGTAGCGTATCGCCCCGTCTGGCGACGGCAACTTGGTAGTTCGGATAAGAGATGACGCCCCGGTTGTCCGGTTCCGGTCTGTCCGCTGTTGCGTTCTGTGCCGCCTCGGCCGTCGTGAACCCGCCACCAAGACCGCGCAGGTCAAAATCCAACGGCTCGTCGCAGGCTGCCAGCACCAGCAAACCGCAGGTTGCAATCATCAGGGGCCCACGGGGGCGCTGTAGGGTCGGGATCATCTGCGTCGTCCTCTGCCTGACCCCTCGTGAATGGGGGCCTTGTCGGTTGCGCGATGTTTACACCAGTTTCAGTCTTTGCCCAAGCCCTCGAGCAAGGGAACAAAGCGCACATCGCGCAATTCGTCATATTCGAGGCCGTTTGCCGTTTTGTGCACACGGATCAGGCTTTGCACGGCATCGGATTGCCCCACGGGCAGCACCATGATCCCACCTTCCTTCAACTGACCCAGCAGGGGGCCGGGCGGGTCCTCGGCTGCGGCTGTGACGATGATGCGGTCGAAGGGCGCCTGGTCTGGCAAACCGAAAGACCCATCCCCCGTGATCGCAGTGATGGTGTGCAGGTTCAACTCTTCGAAGATCGCGCGCGCTTCGTGCACGAGCCGCCGGTGCCGGTCGATCGTGTAGACCCGGCGCGCGAGTTTGGCGAGGATGGCCGCCTGGTAGCCGGACCCGGTCCCGATTTCGAGCACCTTGTCCCGGGGGGTGACATTCAAGGCTTGCGTCATCAGGCCAACGACCGATGGCTGGCTGATGGTCTGCCCGCAGGCAATGGGCAAAGGCATATCTTCATATGCCCGCTCGGAAAACAGCCCACGCACAAAGGGTCCGCGGTCGATCTCTTCCATCGCGCCGAGCACACGCTTGTCAGTCACACCCTTGGACCGCAGCGCATAAAGGAACTGCATCTTGCGCGTGGCGAGATCGGTGTCCTCACTCATGTGGCGATAGACCCAAGCTGACCCAGCATGTCATGCGCAGTGAAATCCGCACGCATGGGCGTGACCGAAATATAGCCATCGAGGTTCACGGCAGCGTCCGTATCGGGGGCCGTGTGGACATGCTGGTTGCCGCCCCGGATCCACAGGAAGTTCCGTCCGCTGGGGGATTGCGTCTGTTCAGTATGGAACCCCACACCGGGGCGCAGGCCCTGCGACACAACGCGCGTGCCTTTCAAATCAGCTGCCGCTACGGGCGGGATGTTGACGTTGTAGAACAACTGGTACCCGGGCTGAGCCTTGGGCGTGGCGGCAATAATCCGCTCAACTAGCGCCTTGCAATGGGTGGCGGACGCCTCGAACGGGTCATCCAGCTCTCGGTTCGCGGGGCCAAAATACTGTGACAACGCGATGGACAACACGCCTTGCAACGCTCCTTCGATGGCGGCGCCCAGGGTGCCGGAATACAGCGCGTTCTCAGCCGAGTTGTTGCCCCGGTTCACGCCGGACAGGATCAGGTCGGGCGGGCCGTCCAGCACCTGATGCAGTCCCGCAAGGACGCAATCCGCCGGGCTGCCTTCAACCGTGTACCGATTGGGCGCGATCTGTTGGAACATGAAGGGCCGCGCATAGTTGATGCAATGGGCCACGCCCGACTGCTCAAATGCGGGCGCCACAGTGGTTACATGCCCGTCCGGTCCGGCCAAATCTGCTGCGATCTTCTCGAGCACCTGAAGGCCAGGCGCCGAGATACCGTCGTCATTTGTGATGAGAATGCGCATATGTCGCCCCTTTGCGCCTTACTATGTGCCGCGCACGCGCGGGGCAACTGTCGTGGCTCCCGGCGGCGGTTTTTTTGGACCGGCGACATGGGACCGTTGCGTACCCGCTACGGGCGAATGGCGATGTACCCATGTGACACGCGGCTCGGTGGACCGCTCTTGAACGGGTGAAGCGTGATGTCTGCAAATCCTGCCGTCTCCAACATCTGTTTGGCCTGCGCCGGGTGATACGCGGCGTTGCCCCACCGCCATCGCACAAGTGCCGTGCACCAGTGGGGACGAGAGAGGGCCAGGACCAACAGACCGCCGGGTGCAATTTGATCATGCAACCAGGCCAAGGCCGCTTGCGGGTCCTCCAGATGCTCGATGACGTGGGCGCACAACACGACATCCTGCGGCGGCATATGTTCCAATTGCCCTCCCAGCGGGGTCGCAATCGTGACGGCGCCGGGCAACCGGGCCGCGGCTGTGTCGAGCATGGATTGTGAGATGTCCGTCAGTGTCAGGGTGGCGGGCGCCCCGTGCGCGTCCAGCCACGCCTGCGCGAAGGCGCCCGTTCCGGTGCCGACGTCCAGTACCCTTGGTGCCTTTCTGGAAACCCGAACCGAAGACATCAGGTCGGCATAGGCCGCCAGAAACCCCAGCTTGGAAATGCCGTCCTGCCAGCCAGTTGCCGCCGCATCGTAGATGGATTGTAAGGTACCGGACCGCGCAGGCGGTCGGGGCCGGTCAAATCGTGTCAGGCGGGACAGCATGATCCTATTGGGTCATGCTTGCCTGTTCTGTTCAACCGTTGATTTCGGATAGGATACGCGCTGCTTCATCCGCCGGGTTGGCGAGGGGAGAGCGATCTTCGCCCGGATGGAAGCGTGCACGTGTCGCGGTCGGCATGGGCTTAGGCGTGGCAACATGTACCTGTGGACCGGTCTTTGCCGTCTCGGCTTGCCAGCTGCGGGCCAGGGCGATTTGCGCGGCCTTGGTCGCACCATATGCGCCGTAGAAGGATTGCCCGGCCACCGGATCATCCATGAACACAGCCTTGCCCGACGTGCCAAGGAGGGGGGCAATATAGGTGATCAGTGTTGCCGTGGCCGTCACGTTGCCCGCGATGGATTTCGACATGTCCTTGGGGTCAATCATGCTGGTCGGCGCCAGCGGTGCAGCATGGATTGCGCAGTGCACCCACATATTCAGGCTGCCCCAGCGATCAAAGATGCCACGGCACAGCGTTTGCATGGCCGCGTCATTTCCGATGTCCATGGGCGCCAGAGTTGCGGCGCCACCTTTGGCAGTGATCTGGTCATCCAGCTCTTCCAAAGCGCCGGTCGTCTTGGCCACCGCGATGATGTGATGTGTCGGCGCAAGGGCCAGCGCCATCGCGGCGCCAAGGCCGCGGGATGCACCGGTGATAAGAGCGGTCTGTGTCATGGCCCGCTCTTGCCTTGTGGCGGGCCAAGGGTCAAGCGGCTGCCTTCGGTCGGTCCGGCAAAGTAAGCGTGCGTTGGCCGACCCCACCAGCCAGAACCACCCGGTCTTCACCTATCGCGATGACGGTACCCTGTCGGAACGTGTCGCCGACCCGCACCATGCGTGTCTGCCCGCCCGCTGTGCGCAAGAGCGCGCGGCGGCTGGATTCTGTTCCGACAACGCCCAGAAGCTGCAGGTTGCGCAGCGGCAACACGCCGTTCTGGGTGGCGAGATCGGCAGTTGTTGCGTTTGTTTTATCGGCCATCAGTGCGTTCATCCCCATGAATCAAGGGGCGCGGCTAACATGGCTTTTGGGCGAGGTGAACGGGTCGCCGGGCTGATACGCAATGCTTTGCCCAGTGACGTGGGGGCATTCGGCGGCGGTGCGCTGATCAGCCCTGACGTTTGGACCTGTGGTAGGTCAGTGTGATGTGGGCAAGGTGCCAAACGGCATCCTCGTCCAGTGGTGTATCAAGGTCGAACCCCAACGCGCGCCGCCCGTCATTGTGGAACTGCTTTGGAAAGCGGTGGTCCATCTGCGCCGCCAAATCGGTCTTGCAGTCGACAAAGGCGAGCAGACGATTTGGAGTTTCTGGTGACCAATCCACACGCAACGTTGATCCGGTGCGCGCGCGCTTTGGACGCCACGCGGGCTGGCCCCATTTCAGGCTTTCGTCAAGGGGGCCTATGTCGGCTTGGGTTGCAACGTTGTGAACGATGCCGCGAAGCTGCGCGAAACAGGACTGGGCGT
>NZ_JBYNDP010000064.1:0-22840 GCF_059783535.1 Tateyamaria sp.
ATCGGGGGAAATGAAAGCTCCCACAACTCAGAACCAGCCCGGCACCGCCATCGCCTTGAAGCTGATGGCGGTGTTTTTATTCATGGTCATGGCGGCCATGATCAAGGTGGCGACCCAAAGCGTGCCCGCGGGTCAGGCTGTATTCTTCCGGTCCTTGTTTGCCATGCCCATCATCGTCGCATGGATCTGGAACACCGGCGAAATGCGCGAGGCTTTGACACCGAAAAACCTGACCGGCCACATCTGGCGCGGATTGTTCGGAACAACAGCCATGGCTCTCACCTTCGGAGGTTTGGCGCTGTTGCCACTGCCCGAGGTCACCGCAATTGGCTATGCCACGCCGATGTTCACGGTTATCCTGGCCGCGATCATGCTGGGCGAAAAGGTGCGCCTATTCCGTATCTCGGCCGTCGCTCTTGGGTTGGTGGGCGTCATGATCGTGATCTGGCCACGCCTGTCGATCGATCCTGGTGCAGCCGGTGCAGCAGGGACCATCGGCGCTCTCATGGTGCTGGGCGCGTCTATCCTGCGCGCGCTGGTGCAAATCCACATCCGCACGTTGGTCAAAACCGAACACACGGCGGCAATCGTCTTCTATTTCTCGCTGACGGCCACAGTTCTGAGCCTGTTCAGCCTGCCTTTTGGCTGGATCATCCCGTCGCGGCTGGACCTGACGCTTTTGATCGGTGCGGGTCTGATTGGGGGCATTGCGCAGATCCTGGTTACATCCAGTTTCCGCTTTGGCGCAGCCTCGATGCTGGCGCCGTTCGACTACGCATCGCTCATATTTGCGGCCCTGATCGGCTACGTCATTTTTTCGGAACTGCCGACTTCGGCGACTGTCATCGGTGCGTCACTCGTGGTGCTTGGCGGTGTGATCATCATCTGGCGCGAACGGCAGCTTGGCGGCGGTCGCAATCGGGCAAGGTCGGTGACGGATCCCAAGGGGTAGCGCGCCGGAGAAACCGGCGCGCCACGCGATCAAAGGCTGATGCCCTTCGGCTCAAGCGTTACGCGATACAATTCGGTGTCAGCGCGATCCATCAGGCGCACTGTCATCTCCTGCGTTGCACCATCGATGTCCACGAGACCAAAGAATTGCAGGCCCGCGCTTGGCGGCAGGTTCACCCCCTGCTCCTCGGTTGGGGCTTTCACGAACTTCACCTCGGGGCCAAAGGTGCCGTCCAGTGCATTCGGGCCAAAGGTGCCTGCATGCAACGGGCCGGACACGAACTCCCAAAACGGCTCAAAATCGCTGAATTGTGCCTTGTTAGGGTCGTAGAAGTGGGCGGCGGTGTAGTGCACATCGGCAGTGAACCACACCGTATCGGACACGTTTGCTGTTTTGATGAAGCGCAGTAGCTCGGCCACCTCCAGCTCACGACCCTTCGGCCCTGCACCGGTGCCATCCGCGATTCCTTCGGACCCGGCCTGTTCGCGGAAGTTGTCCCATACGATCAACCCGATGGGTTGGTCCGAGGCAATGACCTTCCACGTCGCTGTACTGTTCGCCAATTCTCGCTTCAGCCACGCCATCTGCTCGGCCCCGATCACGCGCGTGCTGTCGTCGAGCGTGTCGCCCTGCGGTGCCGCGTTCGGCCCGCGGTAGCTGCGCAGGTCAAGGAAGAACACATCCAGCATCGGACCGTAGTCGATCTTGCGATAGACCCGGTTCGGCTCGGATGGCGTGATCCGCAGCGGTGTCATCTCGTGAAAGGCGCGCGTGGCGCGGGCCTGCAGGACATGCACGGATTTCTCGGTGTACCGGTCATCGCCCATCAGATCCTTGCTGTCCGACCAGTTATTGGTGACCTCGTGATCGTCCCACTGCATGAACGTCGGGACAGAGGCGTTTAGCGCCTGCACATTGGTATCCATCATGTTGTATTTCCATTGGTCGCGGAACTCTTGCAGGGTCTCGGCCACCTTGCGTTTCGCATCAATCAGCGTCGTATTCTGCCAGATCACTGACCCGTCCTTTTCCACCGCATCCTCCATCGGCCCATCGGCATAGACCGTGTCGCCGGAATGGATGAAGAAATCGGGCTCCTGCCGAGCCATGGTGGCGTAAGTCAGCATGCCCTCGTCATCGATCCCCCAGCCCTGACCGGCCGTGTCGCCGGACCAGGCGAAGCGGATGTCGCGGCGCGATGCGGGCGCGGTGCGAAACCATCCAACCAGCGGCTCAGACGTTGCATTGATGTCCGACAAATCCATGGCTGTGAAACGGTAGAAGATGTCCTGATCAGACGGCAGCCCATCCACAAGACGCTTGATCGACAGATCGCTGCCGGGGATCGCATCCATGGGCGCAAGGCGGCGGGCATTGGCAAAGCTTTCGGTCGTCGCCACCTCCATCTCGATCCGGGCGGGGCGATCGGTACGGGTCCAGATCATGCCCGATGTCGCATCGACATCGCCGGATTGCACGCCGTGGGTAAAGACTGGCCGATCAGCAGCGCGACTGATCGCAGGTGCCGCCAGAAACGCGGTTGTGGTCGCTAGAAAGGCGCGACGGGTTGGACGAATGAGTGGCATGATAAGCTCCCTGTTGGTCGAATGCCGCCAGACAACAGGGTTTGGGTGACGTGCGATTGGCGTGCACGCAACAGAACAGGCAAGGTTTTATGACGAGCGGGAATGCGCCGAAGTGCTAGGCCCGCCCCTGTGGTTTGTGACATGCAGATGCCTCAACCACCAAGCCGTCTGGCCCGAATCGCAACGTCTCTGCTGCCAGCACATCACGTTGGTTGCGGTAAGTGATGACCAGCATACCGTGCCCGTGCAACACGTCCACCACCACAAAGGACAGGTCGGATTGGGCTGCCAGCGCGCGGCTCCAATAGTCGCGCAACGCTACCTTGCCTAGCAATTCACCGTACCCGACCAGACGCATCGCCTTGGTCGAACGAAAAATCACATCCTCGCTGTAGTGCGCGAGGATGCGATCAAGGTCGTGGGAGTTCCAGGCGGCCTCCCACTCAATCGCGAAGGCGTCGAAGTCCACGCTATGCGCGCACCATCTTTTCGTAGCTTTCGGAGATCTCGCGCGTGATCGCCCCAACTTCGAAGTTGTAGTCGGCAATCTCGCCCACCGGTGTGACCTCGGCCGCAGTGCCGGTCAGCCAGCACTGTTCGAACCCTTCCAGCTCATCGGGCATGATCACACGTTCATGCACCTTGATCTGGCGATCTTCCAGCATGCCGATAACGGTTTGCCGGGTCAGGCCGTTCAGGAATACGTCCGCCTTGGGTGTATGCACCTCTCCATCCTTGACGAAAAAGATGTTAGCACCTGTGCATTCGGCGACGTAACCACGGTAATCCATGAACAAAGCGTCCGAACATCCCTTGGCCTCTGCCGCGTGCTTGGACGTGGTGCAGATCATGTAGAGACCCGCCGCCTTGGCATGGACGGGGGCCGTCTCGGGCGAAGGCCGCTTCCACTTGGCGATGTCGATCTTGGCGCCCTTGTACTTTGCGTCGCCATAGTAGTTACCCCACTCCCAGGCCGCGATGGCCAGATGAACAGGGTTCTTGGCAGACGCGACACCCATGTCTTCACCCGCTCCGCGCCAGGCAACTGCCCGTACATAAGCGTCAGTCAGGCCGTTTACTGTCAGCACTTGCTGCTTGGCCGCCTCGATCTCATCAACCGTGTAAGGGATCTGGAAATCCAGTTCGCCCGCCGAATAGTGCAAACGCTCCGAATGCTTCCGGCTCAGAAAAATCTTGCCGTCATAGGCGCGCTCACCCTCGAACACGGACGACGCGTAGTGCATGGCATGTGTCAGAATGTGGACGTTCGCCTGCCGCCAATCGACCATTTGGCCGTCCATCCAGATTTTCCCGTCGCGATCATCGTAGCCAGCCATGGCACCCTCCGAATTTGCATATGTTGCGCAAGTAAGACCGATGCGGTCATAAAGTTGCGCAAAACCTGCGATTCGATAGCCCTTCGCCCTTGGAATGTCAACAAGGCTGACTTAAACTGCCACAAAAGACGACCAGAGATGGGGACAGGCATGGCCGATGGACGCGGAACTTCTACTGCGGGTGGAGAAAACCTGCTTTTCCTGACGGATGAACAATTGCGTCAGGGGATTGAGGCGATGTTCTTTGCCTATCGCGGATTTACCGCTGACCCGGATCGCATTCTGGCCGACATGGCCTATGGCCGGGCACATCACCGGGCAATCCACTTCATCAATCGTGCCCCCGGCACAACGGTCAACAACCTGCTCAACATCCTTGGCGTGACAAAGCAGTCCCTGAACCGCGTGTTGCGCACGCTGATAGAAGACGGGCTGGTCGAAAGCCGGGTGGGCAAGACTGACAAACGAGAACGGCATCTGTACCTGACCGAGGATGGCCGCGGGCTTGAGGGCCGGCTTTCGGATGCGCAACGCGCACGGATGCGGGCCGCTTTCCGCGATGCGGGACCCGAAGCCGTGGCAGGCTTCCGCACCGTGCTCGAGGCAATGATGGACACTGAAATGCATCGAACCTATCAAAGACTGAAGGAGAGCGGTGCATGACTGAATTCGACACTCACCTGCTGATCGTCGATGACGACGAACGCATCCGTAGCCTGCTGCAGAAGTTTCTGGTGCGGAACGGATTCCTGGTAACAGCGGCACGTGACGCCGCCCACGCACGCCGGGTGCTGTCGGGGCTCGATTTCGACATGATCGTGCTGGATGTGATGATGCCGGGCGAGGATGGGTTAAGCCTGTGCCGCAGCCTACGCGAAACCCACGCCACACCCATCCTGTTGCTGACGGCCAAGGGCGAAACCGAAAACCGGATCGAAGGGTTGGAGGCCGGAGCCGACGACTACCTGCCCAAACCGTTCGAGCCAAAGGAACTGCTGCTGCGCATCAACGCCATCCTGCGCCGTGTGCCCGATGTCGCTCCGGAAGAGGCGGCTCCGAAAATCCTGACCCTCGGTCCCATCCGCTACGACATGGAGCGGGGCGAGATGTGGCAGGGCGAAGACCTCGTGCGGCTGACTGCCACCGAAATGCAGTTGATGAAAATCTTTTCCGCCAAACCCGGCGAGGCCATCAGCCGCGCCAAGCTGGTCGAAGACCTGGGCCGCGACCGTGGTCAGGCACAGGAACGCGCCGTGGACGTGCAGATCACACGACTGCGGCGCAAGATCGAAAGCAACCCGAAACAGCCCCGCTACCTGCAAACCGTGCGCGGCGCAGGCTATATGCTCGCACCGGATTGACCGTAAGGCGGATTTAAATCCGCCTTACTCAACAGCCCAACAGGACGCACCCCAATGGCAACAGCCCTCCTGACACATGCGGACGGCCTTTTGCACGTCACACCCCCCGGGATGCCCGAGCAAGTGGCGCGTCTCGACTATATCCAGAGGGCTCTCGCCGAGCTCGACCTGATCCGCGTTGATCCACCACTAGCCGATGACGCCTCCATCGCGCTGTGTCATCCACAGGACTATATTGACTTCGTACGCGCCAAGGTGCCAGTTGAAGGCTTTGCTGGTCTCGACCGGGAAACCGACGCCGAAACCTTCCTTTCGGCCACGTCCCACAATGCGGTCTGGCGCGCGGCAGGCGGCGCGGTCAAAGCCGTCGACATGGTGCTGGACGAGGAAGTTACCAACGCCTTCGTCGCGATGCGCCCGCCCGGACACCATGCGGAACAGTCTCTACCCATGGGGTTTTGCATCTTCGGTAATATCGCCATTGCGGCCAAACACGCGCTTGAAGTGCATGGGCTTGAACGGGTCGCCGTGGTTGATTTCGACGTCCACCACGGCAACGGCACGCAAGCACTGTTGCAAGACGATCCCCGCGCGCTGGTCATCACCTCGCAACAAATGCCGCTCTGGCCAGGCACCGGTCACGCCTCGGATCGCGGGCCACACGGCACCGTCCTGAACATCCCGCTTGCTCCGCATACCGATGGCAACCACGCCATCGCGGAATACGAACGCCAAGTGATCCCAGCCCTCATCAAACACCAGCCCGAACTCATCCTGATCTCTGCCGGGTTCGACGCGCATCAGGACGACCCGCTCGCGCAACTCAACTGGACCGCGGATACGTACACCCGCCTTACCGACATGCTCACAAAAACTGCACGAGACCTGTGCAAGGGCCGGGTGGTGTCCGTTCTGGAAGGCGGTTATGATCTGGACGCGCTGGCCGCATGTGCCCGCGCCCACGTGCAATCGCTGATGAAGGCCTCCACATGACTGACCGCCCCGTAGACGAGATGAGCTTCGAAGAAGCGATGGCCGAACTGGAACAGGTCCTGGGCCAGCTAGAGCGGGGCGATGTGGCGCTCGACGATTCGATCAAGCTCTATGAACGCGGCGCGGCGCTGAAAGCGCGCTGCGAGAAAAAGCTGAAAGAGGCCGAGGAAAAGGTCGCTGCCATCACACTAGATGGCGATGGCAACCCAACGGGGCTGAAACCGGTCGAAGGCCTCTAATCCATGTTCCGCCAACGGCTGACCGAGGCAGCGGCTGCCATTCAGGCGCAGTTTGATGCCGTGCTGGGCACACTTGACACGATCCCCGTGGTGCATGCCATGGCCCACGCCACCAATGGCGGCAAACGGCTGCGCGGGTTCATGGTGCTGGAAAGCGCACGGCTGCACGAAATAGACCCTAACAAGGCGATTTGGCCCGCAACGAGTATCGAAGCGCTACACGCCTATTCCCTCGTGCATGACGACCTGCCCTGCATGGATGACGACGATCTGCGCCGGGGCGAGCCGACCGTGCACATCAAATGGGACGACGCGACTGCCGTTCTGGCCGGTGACGCGCTGCAAACACTGGCGTTCGAACTGGCAACACACAACGAGGTCGGCCCCGGTGACGTCCGCGCCGATCTTGCGCAGTCGCTTGCCATAGCGTCGGGCGCCCAAGGTATGGTGCTGGGCCAAGCCCTAGACATAGCAGCCGAAACCGCCAAGACCCCCTTGACGCTGGACGAAATCACCGCCCTGCAACGCGGCAAGACAGGCGCCCTGATCGAATGGTCCGCCACCGCAGGCGCACGCATGGCACAGGCGGACCTCAAGCCACTGCAAACCTATGCCCGTGCCCTCGGCCTCGCCTTCCAGATCGCGGACGATGTACTGGATGTGACGAGCGACGCCGCCACCATGGGCAAGGCGACCGGCAAGGACGCGGATGCAGGCAAGGCCACTTTTGTGTCCCTGCTGGGGCTAGACGAGGCGAAACGCCGCGCTGACCAACTCGTGACCGAAGCCTGCGATGCCTTACATGTATACCAAGCGGACGCTGACGTGTTGCGGGACGCCGCCCGCTTCGTCGTGACCCGCAACAGCTAGAGACAGACAGATGTCAGACCAGCCAAACACCCCGCTTCTCGACACCGTTCAACGGCCCGCTGACCTCAAACGGTTCTCGGATGCGCAACTGCGACAAGTGGCGGACGAGTTGCGGGCAGAAACGGTATCTGCGGTGTCTGTAACCGGCGGGCACCTTGGCGCAGGTCTTGGCGTTGTGGAACTGACCGTCGCTCTGCATGCCGTGTTCAACACGCCACGAGACAAGCTGGTGTGGGATGTCGGCCACCAATGCTACCCCCACAAAATCCTGACTGAACGCCGCGACCGCATCCGCACACTGCGGATGAAGGACGGCCTCAGCGGCTTCACCAAACGCAGCGAGTCTCCCTATGACCCGTTTGGAGCCGCTCATTCCTCGACCTCGATCAGCGCAGCGCTCGGCTTTGCCGTCGCACGTGATCTGGGCGGTCAGCCGCCCGAAGGGTCTGGCGACGCCATCGCCGTCATCGGCGACGGATCCATGAGTGCCGGCATGGCCTATGAGGCCATGAACAACGCGGGCCATCTTGGCAAACGCCTGTTCGTGATCCTGAACGACAACGAGATGTCCATCGCACCACCCGTGGGCGCGATGTCGTCCTACCTCTCCCGCCTCTACGCACAAAACCCGTTCCAGGACCTGAAAGCCGCCGCCAAGGGCGCGGTCAGCCTGCTGCCCGAACCATTCCGCGAAGGGGCCAAACGGGCCAAGGACATCCTCAAGGGTATGGCCGTCGGCGGCACACTCTTTGAAGAGCTCGGGTTCAGCTATGTCGGCCCCATCGACGGGCACGACATGGACCAGCTTTTACCTGTCCTGCGCACGGTCAAGGAACGCGCCACCGGCCCTATTCTGATCCACGTCCTGACGAAAAAGGGCAAAGGATATGGCCCGGCGGAAACCGCCCGCGACAAGGGGCATGCGACAGCCAAGTTCGACGTGATCACCGGCGAACAGAAAAAGGCGCCCAGCAACGCGCCCAGCTATACCAAGGTGTTTGCCGAACACTTGATCAAGCAGGCCGAAGCAGACGACAAGATTTGCGCCGTCACCGCCGCGATGCCGGACGGCACCGGCCTAAACCTCTTTGCCGAACGCTATCCCAGCCGCTGCTTTGACGTAGGGATTGCAGAACAACACGGCGTGACCTTCTCAGCCGCACTTGCCGCTGGGGGGATGAAACCCTTCTGTGCGATCTATTCGACCTTTCTGCAACGGGGCTACGACCAAGTCGTGCACGACGTGGCGATCCAGCGCCTGCCTGTCCGTTTCGCCATCGACCGCGCCGGGCTTGTGGGGGCCGACGGTGCCACGCACGCGGGTGCCTTCGACGTCGCCTACCTATCCAACCTGCCCGGCTTCACCGTCATGGCCGCTGCGGACGAAGCGGAACTGGCCCACATGGTCGCCACGGCAGCCGCCCATAATGACGGCCCCATCGCCTTCCGTTTCCCGCGCGGCGAAGGCACAGGCGTCGACATGCCCGAACGCGGGGAACCGCTGGAAATCGGCAAGGGCCGCATGATCCAAGAGGGCAAGGGCGTCGCCCTCCTGTCATTCGGCACCCGACTGGAAGAAGTGCAAAAGGCGGCGGAAAACCTTGCCGCCAAAGGTATCAACCCCACTATCGCCGATGCCCGCTTTGCTAAGCCGCTTGACCGCGACCTGATCCTGCAAATGGCTGCTGACCACGATGCGCTTATCACCATCGAGGAGGGCGCAGTGGGCGGCTTCGGCAGCCACGTCGCCCAACTTCTGGCCGAGGAAGGCGCGTTCGACTCCGGCCTCAAATACCGGTCCATGTTTCTGCCCGACATCTTCATCGACCAGTCAAGCCCGGCAGATATGTACGCGGTCGCCGGCATGAACGCCGAACAGATCGAGGCAAAGGTGCTGAACGTACTTGGCGTAACGTCAATTGGCGAAGCACGCGCCTGAGGCTTGCGCGAAACGACGGGCTTCGGCCAAGCTGCGGATCACCAAACATGTAGGTGACACATGAATATCCACAGCCACCCCGTGATGCTCTATCGCTGGGTCGTCTTTCTTCTGGCGGCGGGCTACTGCCTGCACCAGCTGATCCTTGGATCGTGGGGCGGCGCGGGCGGGCCCTTCCGTTACCTGACCATCTGGGCGCTGTTTCTGTCCTTCTATGCCGCCAGCCGGATGCTGGCGCTCAGCGAACACCGGATCACCCGCAAGCACGAGGTGACAGCGATGTGCGCTGCCGTCCTGAACGTCATGGTCGTGTTCCTCTACTGGCGTCTCTTTTTCACAGATCCAGCACTTGTGAATAATGGCGGGCCAATCATCTGGTGGTTAGAGTACTACCTGCACGCTCTGGGACCAGCGCTCCAAATCATCGACGCCCTCTTCATTGGCACCGTATTCCGCAGGGTCTGGCGGGCAGCACTGCCACTGGTGATCATCATCGGGACCTATGTCGCGTGGGCGGAACTCTTTGTGCAACGGTTCAACGACCGACCATCCGGTACGGTCACCAGCGGCCTGCCCTACCCCTTCCTCAACTCGATGGAATGGGCCGACCGCGTGACATTCTATAGCGTGAACGCAGCGACGGCACTGGGCCTGCTGGTCGTCTTCGGTGTTGTCGGCGCTGTGCTCTATCGGGTCCGCCGCCCTCAGGCCGCCGCCTGAGCCAGCCACACCACGGCAAGCACCTGGGCCGCCACGGCGATGTGCCCAGCCAGCACATACATCCCGTCATGTGTCAGCAGGCCAAACGCCATCAAGGCCAAGGCACCCGCGCCAAAGGACGTGACAAAGGGAAAGAACTCAAGGAATGGCCACTGCAACAGCATGGCCATGCATAAAATCAGTGTGACAAGGCGCAGCGGATGGCGCGTGAGGATGCGCAAACGCGGATACGAATGCCGATCGATCCAGGCCGCAGGGCGGCGCAGCCATCCGGTTGCCACATGCAACCTCTCGGCCCGCACGCGTCGGTTCCGCAGAAACGGGGGCAGCCAAAGCTGTTTGCGCCCAACGGCCGCCTGCAAAATCAGAGTCAACAGAACCAGCGACGACAAGGTCGGCATGCCCGGAATACCGGACAGCGGCGACACCAACAGGATCGACACAACCAGAACGATGGGCATGATCGACCGCTCGCCAATCTCGTCCAGAATGTCCTGAACCGACACGACCTCACCCGCGCCAGCCTCGTCGACCGCATCCAGAAGATGCGTCAGGGTGCGGGGATCATCCCCCGTCATTCCGATTGCTTCAGCAAGGCAGTCAGACCAATCTTGTAAGTCGGATACAGCAGTTCTACACCCAGCTCATCCTTGATGCGATCATTCCGCACCCGCTTGCTTTCAGCATAAAAACTGCGGGCCATCGGCGTCATCTCGGCAGTTTCAAAGTCTTCGGCTGGCGGGGTCGGCAGACCCAACAACTGCGCCGCATATTCAATCACATCCTGCGGCGGCGCCGGGTCATCGTCACAGACGTTGTAAGCCGTGCACGGCGCAGGCTGCGCAATCGAGGCTGCCACGATCTGGGCAATATCCTCCACATGAGTGCGTGAAAACACCTGGTTCGGCTTGATGATCCGCCGCGCCGTGCCCGCCCGCACCTTGGCAAAGGGACCACGCCCGGGGCCATAAATGCCCGCCAGCCGAAAGATGTGCAGCGGCAGTCCCGGTATTGCCTGCCACGCCGCCTCGGCCTCCTTGCGCCACTGCCCGCGACGGGTGGAGGGGGCCAGCGGTGTCTCTTCATCCACCCAGTCCCCGGCATGATCGCCATAAACCCCCGTGGTTGACAAATAGCCGACCCATTCAAACCGATCCGCACGGGCACGTATCTGATCCCCAACCGCACGCAACACCGGATCACCCTCCGCATCCGGCCCCGCCGAAATCAGCACATGCGTGACCGAGTTGATAGCCTCACTCACATCATCACCAGGAAAGATCAGCGGCTCTACCCCCGTCTCAGCCAGCACCGCAGCCTTGTCCGCGCTGCGGGTGGTTCCGATCACCCGCCAGCCCTGCGGGATCAGCAGTTCGGTCAGTGCCTTAGCCGAATAGCCATGGCCAAAGGAAAGCAAAGTCTTGGTCATGCCCCATAGGTGGCGCGCACGCGGCCCGCACACAAGCCCCTTGCCAAGCATGTCGCAGCGCCGCCTAATCAGCGGATGGCAGATGATCCATCTCTCGACAGCGCCTACGCCCTCGAAACGCCCGAGGACTCGGTCCAGCTTTATTCCGCTTGGGCAGACACCTATGATAGCGATTTTGCCCGCGTTAGTGACTATATACTGCACGAACAGGTGGCCCGCCACTTCGTGAATATCGGTGGCTTTGGCCCGATTCTGGACGTGGGCGCGGGTACCGGCCTGTGCGGCGCGGCATTGGGCGCACGCGGGGTCGAGCCGATAGACGGCACCGACATCTCGGCCGAAATGCTGAAAGTTGCCGCAGCCAAGGACATCTACCGCACCACGCGGGTCGAAAACATCTTTGATGGGCTCGCCACACCTGAAGGGCAGTACCAAGGCGCCGTCAGTTCCGGCACATTCACCAACGGGCATGTCGGACCGGACGGGATTGACGCGGTGATCGCAGCAATACGTCCACGTGGTTGGATCGTGCTGTCTGTGAACGCACAGCACTTCGTCGCGTCCGGTTTTGATGCAAAACTTGCCGCGTTAGAGACTGATATCGAAGACCTCAGCCTGACCGAGGTTGCAATCTATGGCCCCAGCGCAACCGGCGACCATGCAATGGACAAAGCGCTGCTGGTCGGGTTCCGCCGGGCCTAGTCTTTGTCGAAAAAGGGCGTGACCTGCGCGACAATGACGGCATTCTCATCCAAAGCACGCTGCATCAGCGCTCGCTCTTCGCCCTCAATCTCATGCCCTTCGGCCAACCGCTCATCCAGCGTGCCATAGCCGGTCACATCCAGCGGCGCGGTGTCCGCCTGCTTGAGCAGGGCAACGGTCTCGCGCACCGCCTCCGCCTCGTCCACGCCCGACGCAAAGCACATCAGCGCCGCACCTGTCGCCCCGTCCGGCAGGCCATCCCCATCCTTGCGCCCGATCTGCACCAACAGGGTATAGACCTGCTGCGGTTTCTTTGGCTTGGCGGTTTTTGGTTTGGACTGCGCCATGATGTTCCCCTGCTCAGACCGCAATGACCTACACCGGACAGTTGCAAAACAGAAGCAACAAGAAACTGCAAATTGGCCGTGCATGTTTCGCGACTTGGCGCAGCCACGCGTCTGGCCTAAGCCATGGAGCCAGAGTTCAAAAGACGGCGGATGGATATGCGCACGCTTCATCTTTGGATCTTGATGACCCTGTGCTTGGCCTTGCCGGGACTGGCACAGGACAGAACATTGGTCTTTGCAACTGTCGAACGGCCCCCTTTTACGTTCCAGAATGAAGGTCAGGTCGACGGGTTTAGTGCTGATTTGATCCGGGCCATCGGGCGCGAGATTGGCGCCGATATCTCATTCGAGATCAAACCAAGCTTCCCAGAAATGCTGAGAGAGGTGGAAAACGGCGCCGTGGACGGCGCAATCGCCAACATCTCGATCACCGGCGCACGGGAAGCGGTGATGGACTTTACCCTACCGATCTTCCGTAGCGGGCTGCAAATCATGGTGCCTACCGAAGACAACGCACCCAGCCTGTGGTCCGCCATACTGAACAGGGATCTGGGCATTGCCATCATTGGAGCGTTAGGTGTGATGTTTGTCTTGGGCATGCTCTTGTGGGCCTTCGAACGCGGGCGACAGCCGTATTTCGACCACAGACCCGGACAGGCCGTCTTCCCCGCCTTCTGGTACGCGCTGAACCTGGTCACCAAGGGCGGATCGGAACAGAATGCGCCGAAATCGGCACCCGGTCGGCTTTTTGCCGTGATCCTGGTGGTGTCTGGATTGTTCATCGTATCGTTCTTCGTGGCCAACATCACAACCGTGATGACGATCCGAGCGCTGGGTGAACGGATCGACAGTATCAGCGATCTGGAAGGGCGCGAGGTCGCAACAACCAGCGGCTCGACCTCTAGCGAGTTCCTGGTTCAACGTGAAATTTCGCACAACACCTTCGTCGACTTCAACGCCTTGCTGTGGGCGTTCGAGGACGGAGAGTTGGACGCCGTCCTCTTCGACAGCCCGGTTCTGGCTTACTACGTCAAATCCGAGGGGCGCGGCAAAGCGCGCCTGGTCGACCGTGTGTTTCGTCCCGAAGACTACGGTATCGCCCTGCCCCAAGGCAGTGACCTGCGCGAACGCATCAACGTGGCGCTTCTGAACCTGCAGGAGTCGGGTGAATACGACACCCTTTACCTGCAGTGGTTCGACCGGGGCAGTTAGTCGCGCAACAACTCGTTGATCGACGTCTTGGACCGGGTTTTTTCATCCACGCGCTTCACGATGACAGCGCAATACAGGTTCACACCGTTCTTCGACGGCATCGACCCTGCAACGACCACGGACCCTGCAGGCACCTCGCCATACATGACCTCGCCGGTCTCGCGGTCCACGATCTTGGTCGACTGGCCGATAAACACGCCCATGCCCAGAACCGAACCCTCGCGCACGATGCAGCCCTCAACCACCTCGGACCGTGCGCCGATAAAGCAGTTGTCTTCGATGATGGTTGGCCCGGCCTGCATTGGTTCCAACACGCCGCCGATACCTACACCGCCCGACAGGTGCACATTCTTGCCAATCTGCGCGCAGGAGCCGACAGTGGCCCACGTATCAACCATAGTGCCCTCGTCCACGTAAGCGCCGAGATTCACAAAGGACGGCATCAATACCACGCCCGGCGCTATGAAGGCGGACTTGCGCACGACACAGTTCGGCACGGCACGGAAACCAGCGGCTTGCCACTGATTGTCGCCCCAGCCCTTGAACTTGCTATCGACCTTGTCCCACCAGCCGCCGCCTTGGGGACCCCCATCCTGCTGTTCCATGTCCTTGATGCGGAAGCCCAGCAGCACAGCCTTCTTCGCCCACTGGTTCACATGCCAGTCGCCGCTGTCCTGCCGCTCGGCCACACGCAGGGTGCCGCTGTCCAGCGCGTTCAGAGTATCCTCGATTGCCTCGCGCGTCTCGCCCGTGGTGGCGGGCGTGATGGTGTCGCGGGCTTCCCACGCGGCTTCGATGGCAGTTTCAAGCTGAGCGTTGGACATCGGAATCTCCCCTGATTGATCGCGGCGCTTAGACAACAAACCGGGAGGCCTTGCAATCATATCTGGGCAATGCCCCTATGGCACGCTACGCCTAGTCGAAGCCTGACAGGAGCAGACAGAATGAAAGACGACCACCGCAGCCCGTTCCGTGACGCCTATACCGACCGCAAGGCGGCCGAAGGTGTGCCAGACACGCCACAGACCCGGTCGCCTGCGTATCCTCTGGCCTTCGCGGACCCGGAGTTCCTGTGCCGGGACGAACTCCGACCGGTCCGACTGCAGCTTGAATTGCTCAAGCCCGAGATGATGATGAACGAACAGGGGATCGAGTCGACCATCGTCCTGTTCGGCGGCGCACGCATCCCCGACCCGGTGAACAAGGACAGCGCACGCACCCAGACGCTGGCGGATCTATCGTCTTTCTATGAAGAGGCGCGCGCATTCTCCAAGTTGATGACCGAGAAGTCGATCGAAAGCGGCGGTCGTGAAAACGTCATCGTCACCGGCGGCGGCCCCGGGGTGATGGAGGCAGGAAACCGCGGCGCAGTCGACGCAGGCGGGCACTCCATCGGGCTGAACATCGTTCTGCCCTTCGAACAGGCGCCCAACCACTACGTGACACCCGACCTCAGCTTCAACTTCCACTACTTCGCCATCCGCAAGATGCACTTCCTGATGCGCGCACGCGCGATCTGCGTCTTCCCCGGCGGCTTCGGCACGCTAGACGAACTCTTTGAATCCCTTACCCTGATCCAGACGGGCCGCATGGAGCGCGTGCCCTTCCTGCTGTTCGGCAAGGCGTTCTGGGAGAAAATCATCAACTGGGACGCGCTGTCAGACGCTGGCACGATCTCGGCCGACGATCTGGACCTGTTCCGCTTCGTGGACAGCGCGCAGGAAGCGATGGACGTGATCGACAATTGGGGGCCAACAACCAAGCGCGGCGAAGTCCCCGGTCGGTAACAATGGCCCAGCTCTGGCCGCGCGACACGCGGCCAACATCAAGATATCTGGGCGATCAGGCGGCCAGTTCTGCAGGCAGTTTGCAGACAGCCACACGATGCGGCAGCGTTTCCACGACGTCGCCCGCCTCGGTTTCGCGAATGCAATAACCATACCCGGCCAAGCGGTGCATCCACTCACGACGCGACAGCGCCTGGCTGCGTTCACGGCTCACAAGGTCCAAAACCTGCGCTTCTTGAAAGCGATCTTGTGCAAAAATCATCGACATAACAGTCACTCCAATTCCTTTTCCCTGAGCCTGTTATGCAAACGCACCATGGCGGCATCAGTGCACAATCGGGAAAAGATTGTGACCATTTCGCGAACAGTTACACGCATGCGTTGTTGGGAACGCCATATTTTGCTGCCGCTCAGCCGTTCAATACGCGGCGATATACGCCATTTTGGAAACAACGACGATGTCGTCACCCATCAGGGTCGATACAACAGGAATCGCACGGGCGCAGATGCAATTCAAAATCCAGCCCCCGCACTCGGCCAAGGGCCGCGTCAGCCAGTCAGCCCGGCCTCAGCCGCAATTTCTTTCCGGCTTTTGCGCGCACGTTCGGTTGCGGACTTCAATTGGCCGCAGGCCGCCAGAATGTCCTCGCCGCGTGGCGTGCGGATCGGGCTGGCATAGCCGGCCTGATAGATGATGTTGGCAAAGGCACGAATGCGGTTGTTCGACGACCGTTTGTAAGGTGCGCCGGGCCATTCATTGAACGGGATCAGGTTCACCTTGGCGGGAATGCCTTCCAACAGCTTCACCAACCGATGCGCATCTTCGTCTGTATCGTTCACACCATCCAGCATGACGTATTCAAAGGTGATCCGTTCCGAATTGCGACCCCGCGGATAGGCCTTGAGGGCCTCCAGCAGCGCTTCGATGTTCCAGCGCTTGTTGATCGGAACCAGCTTGTTGCGAACCTCGTCCGTGGTGGCGTGGAAGGACACCGCAAGCTGACAGCCAATCTCGTTCGCCGTGCGCTCAATCTCCGGCACGACGCCCGACGTGCTCAACGTGATCCGACGACGGGACAGCTGGATGCCCTCCTCGTCCATGCAGATCTTCATCGCGTCACGGACGTTCTCAAAGTTATAAAGCGGCTCGCCCATGCCCATCAGCACGATGTTCGACAGTAGGCGCGTTTCATCCTTGGGCGCACCGGGCACCGGCCACTCGTCCAAATCATCCCGCGCCATCATCACCTGCCCGACAATCTCTGCCGCTGTCAGGTTGCGCACCAGCTTTTGCGTACCGGTGTGGCAGAACGAACAAGTCAACGTGCATCCTACCTGAGATGAAACGCACAAAGTCCCACGATCTTCCTCGGGGATATAGACAACCTCAACCTCGTGCCCGCCCGCGATGCGGACCAACCACTTGCGGGTACCATCGACACTCACCTGCTTCGACACAACCTCGGGGATTTCGATGACGAACTTCTCGGCCAACTCGGCACGATACACCTTGGACAGGTTTGTCATCGCATCAAAGTCACGCACACCCCACTGATAAATCCACTGCCAGATCTGGCCGACACGCATCTTGGCCTGCTTTTCGGGCGTGCCATGGGCAATCAACATCTCACGCAACTGCGGGCGGGTCAGACCCACAAGGTTCACGGGCCCCTCCGGCAGTTTCCGGGGAATCGTCAATACATCCTGCGTGATTGGCGCGTCAGCCATGGCTCAGTCCATCGTTGGGGTGATGCGCCCCTATATAGGAAAAGCCGAGGCAATCAAAAGGATTCGGCCCAAATGAAAAAGAGCAGCGGCCAGAACCACTGCTCTTTCTTTTGGCTTGAAATACCTCAGGGGTCTGGGGGGTTGGCCCCAAGTCCAACATTTCACTCCGCGGCGACTGACGTCTTAGGTTCCCAAGCAAACGGGGCAAAGGCCGCATCGGTGGGCGTTTCAAACAAGGCGTTGGTAAAGTTGGACATCACCTTCTGCGCATAGATCAGAACGGTGTCCAAGATGGCACGTTCGCCATACCCGGCAGCTTCAAATGCTGCGATGGCATCCGCACCGGGCCGACCATGGGTGTCACGGATAGCCAGTGTAAAGGTGCGCAACGCCTCCAGCTTGGCAGGCAGCGGCGTCTCGTCCCGCAACGCGTTCACGATGTCTTCGTCGATCTTTTCCATCTTTGCGATGCCGGTATGTGCAGGCACACAATAGTGGCAGGCATTGGCAACGTTGACCGTCATCCAAACCACTGTCCGCTCTTCGGGTGTAAAGGCCGTACCGTTGATCGCAAGGCGATGTAGGTGCTGGTAACCTTCCAGCAAGCCGGGGCTTTCCGCCATAACGCCATGCAGGCTGGGCAGGCGGCCAAAGGCCTTGATCGAGTTTTCCAGCAAAGGCTTCGAAGCGTCTGGGGCAGTATCAAGTGTGTGGACCGTTGTGGTGACCATCGTGATCTCCTTTTCGCGTTGGAACGTCTCAGGAGATAGTAAGGTACCGTGCAGTTCCAAACTGCGGGGATAGCCAAAGGGGCCGTGCATCACTGCACAGCCCCTCGCGGTCTTGTGAATTGCAATCTCGCGGGAAATCAGCCGCCGCAGCGCGCCTCGGCATCTTCAACTGCTGCGGTGAAACCAAGCAGGGAAAACGTGTCCTTGGTTGTTGTGCCCCGGCTCGAAATACCGGTGACAACGGCCTCGGCGCCGCGCTTCATCGCTGTCACGATCTTGGCATCATCCGCGGTCGTTGCAGGCCATGCCCACTCGCCTTCGGTGAACAGTTCGAACTCGTTGCCACTGATGTTCACATTCACGGTCGATCCGGACCGGAACGGATACCCGCCGGTAAAGGCAACCTGGCCCTTGGCCTCAGCACTGGGGCGATAGAATACCATGAGCAAAATTTGCCCGCGCGTGGCCGCCACAACGCGGCCTTCACGGGTGTTGATCACTTCTTTGGGGGTAGCGACGCCCCAACATTCTGTCGGGTTGTCCTCGACAAACACGCTCCAATCGGTTTTCGCCGCAACGCGGTTCGTGCTTTGATCCTGCGCAACGGCCATTCCCGCCATAAGCGAGAGTGCGCCGACAAAACCGATCACTGTCTTCCTAAATGCCATAACCACAGCCTCCAAGCTGTCCGAAACCTCAATACCTGCACCGTCCCCCGGCGCGCCGTTTTCAGCGCATTCTCTTGCAAGGGCGGCGTTTCTTCTCGACAAGTGGCACATTAGCGCGAAACGCGCGACGCAGGAAAGATTAATTGGCATGAAATCGCCAAGAAGTGAGGGAAAAGATGACACATCCTGCCCACGGGGCGGTCACACTGGCCGAAATCTGGCGGGGACCCTTCCTCGAAAGCGCGCATCAGGGCCACGCGGTCGTCTGTGACGACAGCGGCCAGATCGTCGAGGCATGGGGTGTGCCGGAAACCGTCGTGCTGCCCCGCTCGTCCGCCAAGATGATCCAGGCACTGCCCCTTCTGGAAAGCGGCGCGGCCGCGGCCCACAACTTGACACCCGAACATCTGGCCCTTGCCTGTGCCTCACATCAGGGTGCCCCGGTACACACGGAAATGGTTGGTGCGTGGCTGTCCGCCATCGGGTGTGCGGATGACGATTTCAAATGCGGCCCACAGGAGTCCCGCGATGTGGCAGAGCGCAACGCCATGATCCGGGCAGGCGAAACACCCTGCCGCATCCACAACAACTGCTCTGGCAAACACACGGGCTTCCTCACGCTCGCCAAACACCTCGGTGCAAACCTCGACTATGTCGACCCGGACCATCCGGTGCAGAAGGCGTGCCTTGAAGCGTTCGAACGGCTCGCGATGGAAACCTCGCCCGGCTTCGGCATCGACGGCTGCTCGGCCCCCAACTACGCCTGCACCCTACACGGAATGGCCCGCGCGATGGCCCACTTTGCCGCCGCCCCGTCAGACAGCCCACAAGCGCATCTGCGACACGCCATGGGCACGCACCCTGACCTTGTGGCAGGCGAAGGGCGCGCCTGCACACGGCTCATGCGCGCGATGGACGGCAAGGTCGCGATCAAGACAGGGGCCGAAGGCTTCTTTGTCGCCATCCTGCCGGAGCAGAAAATGGGTGTCGCGCTCAAGATCGCAGATGGGGCTACCCGCGCCGCCGAATGCGCCATCGCGCAAATCCTCGTCCGGCTTGGTGCGCTTGATCCGAACCACCCCGAGGCATTGGCCTACACCAGCGCACCCATACGCAATTGGGACGGCTTGGAAACCGGCCACATGCGCGCTGCACCCGTCTTGCTATAGGGCGGACGACACGTCCGCCTTACAGTTACCTTTGCGTCGCTCAGGCGGAGGACACCTCCGCCTTACATCTCGACAATCGGCGCCACTTCAACCGATCCGGTGCCGTCAGCAACCATCGGGCAGCCTTTGGCCAGCTCACAGGCGGCCTCGGGCGTGTCCGCCCGCACGATGGTGTAACCGGAAATCGGATTGGCCCCGCCATCGCCAGCCACGCCACCAGCTGTCACAGTCATTGACTGGCCCACCGGGTTACCACCGTTCACCACGGCCGCGCCCATGTCCTCGAACCACTTCCCCCAGGCCGCCATGGCCTTCTCACCCTCTTCCTGGGTCTCGGGGATCGTCCCTCCATGATAGGCAAAAATGAAATCCGGCATCTCCGGTCCCTCCCTGTTGGCTGAACCCAGACTACCACGATTCGGCTGTCCGGCTTCTTCTGACCCAAAACACCACGAGGTGAGGCCGCAAAGCCGAGCGGCAGAGCCGCCTTAGGCGCTCACAAATTCGGACCGCGCATGTCCCTGAAGGTACAACAGTGCTGTCAGATCGCCGAAATTCACCCGCACGTCGCACTGTGCCGCGACAGCAGGCTTTGCATGCAAGGCCACGCCCAGACCCGCACGCCCCAGCATCTTGAGGTCGTTGGCCCCATCACCCACGGCAAGCACATCCGCCTCCGCAATGCCCAAACGCGCAGTGATCTCTTCCAGCGCATCCACCTTGGCCTGCTGCCCCAGGATCGGCACGCCAACCTCACCCATCAGCACACCATCGTTCGCCAACAGCGTATTGGCCCGGTTTTCATCAAAGCCCAGCTTGCCCGCCACGGCAGACGTAAAGGCGGTAAATCCACCCGAAACCAACGCGGCATAGGCCCCGTTGGCCTTCATCGTCGCCAGCAGCACAGGACCACCGGGCATCAACGTGATGCGTTCCTTCAGCACTTGCCCAATGACGGCCTCGGGCAAATCCTTGAGCAACCCCACCCGTTCGCGGATCGCCTCCTCGAAATCCAACTCACCGTTCATGGCGCGGGCCGTGATGTCTTTCACCCGATCCCCAACGCCCGCCATATCGGCCAGCTCGTCAATGCACTCCTGCTGGATCATGGTGCTGTCCATATCGGCCAGCAGCATCTTTTTGCGACGACCCTCTATTGGCAGGATTACCAGATCGACACCCAGCTTCTGCACATCCGCCCAGACATCCCACCGGTTGTTTGGGATGGATGGCAGTGAAAAGGCTGCCGCCTCGTCCACTGCCAGCCACTGCACGTCGCCACCGCCCCACGCATTGCGCAGATTGTCGATCAAGGCCGGCTCCAGCGACGGGTTGGCGGGATCCGTTAACAAGGTGCAAACAAACATGAGGGTCCGTTTCCGATACGCGACGCAGATGTCGCAAATAAATGTTCAAGCGGCGCTATAGCCCCGCATTCCCGGTTGCACCACCCCGCTTGCACCCGTAAATGCGGCGGTGGGACACCCTTCCCCAACGAAGGGCGCATATCTGTAAGGATAACATCAGATGGCTACTACTGCTCCGGTCACGCGGCCGGCGAATCCGCGTTTTTCGTCTGGCCCCTGTGTCAAACCCCCCACCCATACGCTCGCTGCACTTGCCGATGCGCCCCTTGGCCGCTCCCACCGCGCTGCCGAAGGCAAATCCAAGCTCAAGCAAGCCATTGAAGAGACGCGCGAGATTCTCGGCGTCCCCGCCGACTACAAGATCGGGATCGTGCCCGCCTCCGACACCGGCGCCTACGAGATGGCGATGTGGTCGCTTCTGGGCGAACGCCACGCCGAAATGGTCGCGTGGGAAAGTTTCGGCGCAGGCTGGGTCACGGACGTGGCCAAGCAGCTGAAAATCGAACACACCGTCCACACGGCGTACTACGGTCAGATCGTGGACATGGCCGCCCTGAACTACGAGCACGATGTCTGCTTCACCTGGAACGGCACAACCTCCGGTGTGCGCATGGCAAGTGGCGATGCAATCCCGGCGGACCGCGCCGGCCTGACCCTCTGCGACGCAACCTCCGCCGCCTTCGCGATGGACCTGCCCTGGGACAAGCTCGATGTGACCACGTTCAGCTGGCAAAAGGTGCTGGGCGGCGAAGCAGCCCACGGCATGCTGATCCTCAGCCCACGCTCGGTGGCACGGCTGGAAAGCTACACACCGCCCTGGCCGCTGCCCAAAATCTTCCGCCTGACCAAAGGCGGCAAACTGATCGACGGCATCTTCGAAGGGGCGACAATCAACACCCCCTCCATGCTCGCGGTCGAGGATTACTTGTTCTCGCTTGCATGGGCGCGCGAAGTGGGCGGACTCAAAGGCTTGATCGCCCGCGCCGAGGCCAACGCGCAAGCGGTGTTCAACTTCTGCGACCAGCACGACTGGATCGACAACCTCGCTGTTGACCCGGCCACCCGATCCACCACCTCGGTCTGCCTCAAGTTCACCGACGACCGGATCACGGACGGCGCGGCGTTCGCCAAGGCCATCGCCAAACGGCTCGCGGATGAAAACGTGGCCCTCGACATCGGCGCCTACCGCGACGCCCCTCCGGGCCTGCGCATCTGGTGCGGTGGTACGGTGGAAACCAGAGATATCGAAGCGATGCTGCCATGGTTGGCCCATGCATTCGAAGCTGAAATCAACGCTTGATGTAAGGCGGAGGTGACCTCCGCCTTTTCCTTCCCAAAAATCGTAAGGCGGACGTTTCGTCCGCCACCCCGACATCCCAAAGGACCAACCACATGGGCCCCAAAGTACTCATCTCCGACAAGCTGTCTGACGCCGCCGTCCAGATCTTCCGCGACCGCGGGATCGAGGTCGATTTCGAACCCGATCTCGGCAAAGACAAGGACAAGCTGGCCGAAGTCATCGGCCAATATGACGGCCTCGCCATCCGCTCCGCGACCAAGGTGACGCCAACGATCCTGAAGAACGCCACCAACCTCAAGGTCATTGGGCGCGCAGGCATCGGCACCGACAATATCGACAAGGACGCGGCCAGCAAAAAGGGCGTGATCGTCATGAACACGCCCTTCGGCAACATGATCACGAC
>NZ_JBYNDP010000065.1:0-17937 GCF_059783535.1 Tateyamaria sp.
AAGAGGCGACAGGTGAGCTGAAGCCCAAGAAGATCATCAAGCGTCTGAAAGTGGTGGAGTCGTTCCTCGAATCCGGCAACCGCCCGGAGTGGATGGTTCTGACCGTGATCCCCGTGATACCGCCAGAACTGCGCCCGCTGGTGCCGCTCGATGGAGGCCGTTTCGCGACGTCCGACCTGAACGACCTGTATCGCCGCGTGATCAACCGGAACAACCGTCTGAAGCGCCTGATCGAGCTGCGCGCGCCTGACATCATCGTCCGCAACGAAAAGCGGATGCTGCAGGAATCCGTCGACGCCCTGTTCGACAACGGCCGTCGTGGCCGCGTGATCACGGGTGCCAACAAGCGTCCGCTGAAATCGCTGTCAGACATGCTTAAGGGTAAGCAGGGTCGTTTCCGCCAAAACCTTCTGGGTAAGCGCGTCGACTTCTCGGGCCGTTCGGTCATTGTGACCGGGCCGGAACTGAAGCTGCACCAATGTGGTCTGCCGAAGAAGATGGCGCTCGAACTGTTCAAGCCGTTCATCTACTCGCGGCTTGAAGCCAAAGGTCTGTCTTCGACCGTCAAACAAGCCAAGAAGCTGGTGGAAAAAGAGCGTCCCGAAGTGTGGGACATTCTGGATGAGGTCATCCGCGAACACCCAGTCATGCTAAACCGTGCGCCCACGCTGCACCGTTTGGGCATTCAGGCGTTTGAGCCCGTCTTGATCGAAGGTAAAGCGATCCAGCTGCACCCGTTGGTCTGTTCGGCCTTTAACGCCGACTTCGACGGTGACCAGATGGCTGTGCACGTTCCGCTGAGCCTTGAGGCCCAGCTGGAAGCGCGCGTGCTGATGATGTCGACGAACAACGTTCTGTCGCCCGCAAACGGCGCGCCGATCATTGTTCCATCGCAGGATATGATCCTTGGCCTGTATTACACCACGCTGGAACGCGCGGGTATGAAGGGCGAAGGCATGGTCTTTGGCTCGATCGAGGAAGTGCAACACGCCCTCGATGCGGGCGAAGTGCACCTGCACGCCAAGATCACGGCCCGCGTGCCGCAGATCAACGAGCATGGCGAAGAGGTCATGCAGCGCTTTGAAACCACGCCGGGCCGTGTCCGCTTGGGCGCGCTTCTGCCGCTGAACAACAAGGCACCCTTTGAGCTGGTCAACCGTCTTCTGCGGAAGAAGGAAGTGCAGCAGGTCATCGACACCGTGTACCGTTATTGCGGTCAGAAGGAGTCGGTCATCTTCTGTGACCAGATCATGTCCATGGGCTTCAAGGAAGCGTTCAAGGCGGGTATTTCGTTCGGTAAGGACGACATGCTGATCCCGGACAGCAAGTGGACCATCGTTGACGACACCCGCGAGCAGGTGAAGGACTTTGAACAGCAGTACATGGACGGCCTGATCACTCAGGGCGAAAAGTACAACAAGGTTGTCGATGCCTGGTCGAAGTGTAACGACAAGGTCACCGACGCCATGATGGGCTCGATCTCGGCCGAGAAGAAGGACGAGAACGGCGCTGAAATGGAGCCGAACTCGGTCTACATGATGGCGCACTCCGGTGCCCGTGGCTCGGTCACGCAGATGAAGCAGCTGGGCGGGATGCGCGGCCTGATGGCGCGTCCAAACGGCGACATCATCGAAACGCCCGTGATCTCGAACTTCAAGGAAGGTCTGACCGTTCTTGAATACTTCAACTCGACCCACGGTGCGCGGAAAGGTCTGTCTGACACCGCTCTGAAGACGGCGAACTCGGGTTACCTGACCCGTCGTCTGGTGGACGTGGCGCAAGATTGCATCGTACGTGACAACGATTGTGGCACCGAGAACGCGATCACGGCCGAAGCGGCGGTGAACGATGGCGAGGTTGTTGCATCGCTGGCCGAGCGTGTGCTGGGCCGTGTGGCTGCGGATGACGTGCTGAAGCCCGGTACTGAAGAGGTGATCGTTGCTGCTGGTACGCTGATTGACGAACGCATGTCAGACACCATCGAAGAGATGGGCGTGCAGTCCATGCGCATCCGCTCGCCTCTGACCTGTGAGGCCGAAGAAGGCGTCTGCACCATGTGCTACGGTCGTGATCTGGCGCGCGGTACCATGGTCAACACCGGTGAAGCGGTCGGCATCATTGCTGCCCAATCCATTGGTGAGCCGGGCACACAGCTGACGATGCGGACCTTCCACATCGGTGGTGTTGCGCAAGGTGGCCAGCAGTCGTTCCTCGAAGCAAGCCAGGAAGGCAAGATCGTCTTTGAGAACCCGCAGACGCTGACCAATGCGGCTGGGCAGGTTCTGGTCATGGGCCGGAACATGAAGCTGATCATTCAAGACGAGAATGGTGAAGAGCGCGCAAACCACAAGCTGGGCTACGGTACGGCACTGTTCGTGACCGATGGTCAGGATGTGAAGCGTGGCGACAAGCTGTTCGAGTGGGATCCCTACACTCTGCCGATCATTGCGGAGAAGGCCGGTACTGCGAAATACGTTGATCTGGTTTCGGGCCTTGCGGTTCGCGACGAGACCGACGAAGCAACCGGCATGACCCAGAAGATCGTGATCGACTGGCGTGCGGCCCCCAAAGGCAACGAGCTGAAACCGGAGATCATCCTGGTGGGTGAAGATGGTGAACCTGTGCGCAACGATGCAGGCAACCCGATCACCTATGCTATGTCCGTGGACGCGGTTCTGTCGGTGGAAGATGGTCAGGACATCGCAGCAGGCGACGTCGTGGCGCGTATTCCGCGTGAAGGTGCCAAGACCAAGGACATCACCGGTGGTCTGCCGCGTGTGGCTGAATTGTTCGAAGCCCGTCGTCCCAAGGACCACGCGATCATCGCGGAAATCGATGGTTACGTGCGCTTTGGCAAGGACTACAAGAACAAGCGCCGCATTGCGATTGAGCCCAGCGACGAGACCATGGACAAGGTCGAGTACATGGTGCCCAAGGGCAAGCACATCCCGGTGGCCGAAGGCGACTTCATCCAGAAGGGTGACTACATCATGGACGGCAACCCTGCCCCCCATGACATCCTTGCCATCATGGGCGTCGAGGCGTTGGCCGACTACATGATCAACGAGGTGCAAGAGGTCTATCGTCTGCAAGGCGTGAAGATCAACGACAAGCACATCGAGGTCATCGTGCGTCAGATGCTCCAGAAATGGGAGATCGAGGACTCGGGCGACACCACGCTGCTGAAAGGCGAACACGTGGACAAGCAGGAGTTCGATGCCGCCAACGAGAAGGCCCTGTCGAAAGGCGGTCGCCCGGCTCAGGGTGGTCCGATCCTCTTGGGTATCACCAAGGCGTCGCTGCAAACCCGGTCGTTCATCTCGGCTGCGTCCTTCCAGGAAACCACCCGCGTGCTGACCGAAGCGTCGGTACAGGGCAAGAAGGACAAGCTGGTTGGTCTGAAAGAGAACGTGATCGTGGGCCGTCTGATCCCTGCCGGTACCGGTGGTGCGACCCAGGCTGTGCGCAAGATCGCATCGGACCGCGACAATGTCGTTATCGAAGCCCGTCGCGAAGAGGCCGAAGCGGCCGCTGCCCTGGCGGCTCCGACGGCCGACGATGTGGTGGGTGGCGACGTGTTCGACACGGTCATCGACCATTCGGAAGACAGCCGCGACTGATCTCGGTCACAGAGTGAAAATCAAAACCCCCGCCAGAGATGGCGGGGGTTTTTGTTTTGGTACATTGCGCAAGAGCAGGAGGCGTCCACTTGCCCACTGGATAGGTCGTTTGTTTGCTGGTGGTGAGAAGTGGCCCGTTGAAGGGTACTTAGATCAAAGAGGCCAGTTTGAGCCGTTGGATTTTTCCGGATGGTCCTTTCGGCAACTCCTTGAGAAAGTGAATGCTTTCCGGAGATTTGAATGCGCCGAGCCGTTGGTGACACAGGGCAATCAAAGCGGCCTCAGATAGTTCCGAGCCGGGTTTGACGCTTACAGCTGCTTCGACCCGCTCACCATAGCTTTTGCAGGGCCGCGCGAATGCCGCCGCTTCGATGATGTCCGGCTCGGAATAGAGAACCTCGTCAATCTCGCGCGGGGCGATGTTTTCACCTCCCTTGATGATCAGCTCTTTCAAGCGACCGGTCACGAAAACATAGCCGTCTTCATCAATGTGCCCGAGATCCCCAGTGCGGAGCCAGTCGCCGGCAAACGTTTTAGCTGTGGCCTCCGGGTTGTGCAGGTATTCGACCATCACGTTGGGGCCGCGTATGGCGATCTCGCCCTCTTGCATGGGCGGAGCGTCCTCAAGGTCGGCGGTCAGGATGCGGACTTCGTTGCCGTAGGCGATGCCCGGTGATCCGATCTTGCGTGTGCCGGGGGGCAATGGGTTCGAGAGTATCTGTGCCGCAGTCTCGGTCAGTCCCATGGTTTCGATGATCGGAACTTGGAAGCGCTCCTCAAAGGCGGATTGTGTGTCGACTGCTAAGGCAGAGGAGGCGGAGCGCCCAAATCTCAGCCGGGCGGAAACATCCGTGTTCGGGTGGGTGTCGCTGTGCAGAAGATGGCTGATGATTGTTGGAACCACCGAGAACCAGGTGACCTTGGCCCGGTCTGCCTGATCCCAGAACTGGCTGGCTGAAAATTTGGCAGTCATCGCCAGCGACCCACCCGAGACGAGCGACCCCATCAAGGTCACGCAAAGCCCGTTGATGTGGTAGATCGGTAAAACGCAAAAGCCGCGATCCATTGGCGACAGGTCATGTGCAATGGCGGTCGTCCACCCACCCGCAAGCAGGCTGGCATGGGTATGCACGACGCCTTTGGGCTGACCGGTTGTACCGGATGTGTACATCAGCAACGCATGTTGCGCTGCATCGAAAGCCGCCAATGATGCCCGTTGCGCCAGCATGTCAGGTTCCAAGATTGTCAGCCGTGCAGGTGCAACCCGGGCAATCACATCCCTTTGGCTGTCGTGTACAAAAGCGTAGCGCGCTCCGCTGTGATCGAGGGCATAAGCGATTGCATCTGGCCCCGCCGCCAGATTGATCATGGTCGCCCGAAACCCACCGTAAAGAGCGGCATAAAGCGCCACGACACCAGCGCGACCATTGGGATGGACGATGGCGACGCTTTCGCCGGGGGCGACACCTTGCCCTGCCAACCGTTCGGCTGCGGCCTTGGCCTCATCGCGCAGGGTCTGCCAATCAAGCGTCTCCCCTGTTTCTGGGAACACAATCGCCACACCACCCGCGTCGGCCCTGGCATCAAGCCAGTCCCTCACCGTGCCTTCGGGCGGCCTGTTCCGGTCGAAGATCATTGTCCGGCTTCGTTCCAGTAGTCGCTGAAAATCTCGTTGAGTGCGGGTTCATTGGCTGGGATTTCCCGCACGATCTTGGTGGTTTGCATGAAGTGGCGCCAATGCAGGTTGGTATCAATTGAATTGCCACCCCAAGACCCACAGCCCATCGAAAGCGAAAACGGCATGCCATTGGTGAACGAACCACCGGTGGCGAATGTATGGGCTTGGTTGACGATCACTCGGCTGGTCGGGATCGCCTGCGCGAGGACCAAGGGCCGGTCGTCTGTCCGTGTGTGCAGCCCGACAGAATGACCCGCGCCCTGATGCAACTCGATCTCGCGCGTGATGCGCACTGCATCCGCGAAATCCTTTGCACGGTAGACCGTCAGAACCCGGCTGAGCTTCTCGCCCGACAGCGGATGATCAGGCCCGATGCCGGATGTTTCGACCGCCAGGTAGGACGTGTTGGTCGGCACCTCATCCGTCAGCCCGAGGGCGGCGATCATCTTGTCCGCGTCCTGTGCGATGGCCCTTGGGTTCAAGTGGCCCTTGATCCAGAGCTTGGACGTCACCTTGGCTTCGTCCCGGATCAGTGCGCCGCCCGTGCGCGCCATTTCGGCAGCAAAGTCGTCATAGACCGCATCCACAACAACGACTGCGTTCTCGGATGAGCAGGAGGTGGCGTTGTCGAACGTCTTGGACGCTTTGATTTTCTCGGCTGCCGCTGCCAGGTCTGCTGTTTCGTCAACGATCACAGCGACGTTGCCCGCCCCGACAGCGAGCGCGGGTGTGCCCGATGTGTAGGCCCGTTTGACATTGTTCTGGCTGCCCGTGACGACGATCAGATCGGTGATCTCAAGCAGGCGTTGGGTCGTTTCCTTGGAGCCGCGCCCGGGGATCATCTGGACCAGATCCTTGTCGATGCCCAGCTTGTCGAATTCAGCGTGGATATAGCCCAAGAGCGCTTCGCAGGTTGGCACGCCCTTGGGAGAGGGTGATACGACGATGGCGTTGCCGCATTTCAATGCGTTGATGATGTTGTTTGCGGGCGTTGCGCCGGGATTTGTCGAGGGCACAACCGCGCCAATGACCCCAATGGGCCGGGCCACTTCGGTGATGCCAGTGGCCGGGTCGTCGGCGATGACGCCATATGTCTGAGCCTCTTTGATGTCGCGCATCAGGCCCAGGGTTTTGCGATGGTTTTTGGTGATCTTGTCGGGCACATTTCCCAGCCCAGTGGTCTCAACTGCGAGTTCCGCCAAATGGCGGTTGCGGGTGGGTTCCATGATTGCCCAGGCGGCGGCTTGTGTGGCCCGGTCGTATGCTTGCTGCGATCCATTGCGTTCAAAGGCGCTTTGCGCTGCCCGCGCACGGGCCACGATGGCTTCGACGTTTGCAATGGGATCAATGGTATTCATGGGTGTGTCCTGATTTGAGCGCAGCGCCCGCCGATCGGGCGCTGCACCAGTGACTTAGAGACCGGCAAGCAATTCTTCGAGGGTTGCCTGCCGCGCTGCCCACATTTCGAGCACTTCGTCGCGCGTCATGATGTTCATGGGCGAGCCGCCCGCAGCCATCCGCTTTTGCACCCGACCATTTTCGAACATGGTGGGCACGGTGGCGGCCAGCTTGTCGATGATGGGCTGCGGCGTGCCTTTGGGCACCATGACACCGCGGAAGTTGACCGACGCGTTGTCGATGTCAAAGCCCTGTTCCTTCAAGGTGGGGACATCGGGCAGAAACTCTTCATTCCGCTCCAGATCGAAGACGCCGAGGATTTTCACGTTGCCGGCTTCACGTGCGCGGAAGGCGTCGGAAAGGTTGTTCACTCCACCCAGCACTTCGCCCGCGATGACAGCGCGCATCGCACCTGCGCCCCCTTTGTTGTTGGGGATATAGGCGAGTTTCACGCCTGCTGCCTTTTCCAGTTGCAGCGCGGCAATGTGGTGACCCACGAACAGACCCGCCCCGGAGAATGTCAGGCCGCCCGGGTTTTCCTTGGCGTAGTTGACGACGTCTTCCATCGAGTTGAATTCGCTGTCTGCACCAACAACAAAGACCGCCGGGTCTGCGCCCCAGTTTGCAATCGGTTCGAAGCTATCGGCGGAGTAGGATACGCCGCCCTCGATCGACTGCGCGATGAAGTGCGGGATGTTGTAAGCCCCCAGCGTGTAGCCGTCAGCCTCGGCCTCGGACGCGAACCAGTTCCAGCCAACGCGGCCACCCGCGCCGGGACGATTGACGATGGCAATGGGCATCCCAAGCGCATCCTCATTCCCGGCGGTCATTGTCACGATGCGCGCCTGGAAATCCGTTGCACCACCGGCACCATAGCTGACCATCATCAGGATGGGCCGTTCCGGATAGTCTTCATGGCCATCGGCTTGCGCCGACCCCGCCATTGCGGCGAGTGCAAGCGCCGCCCCTGTGATCCATTTTTTCATTTTCTTCCTCCCTTGGGGTTAAATCTGCCGCTTTTGCGGTTCAGAAAAAAATCTCTCGCGGTGTGAAGACATTCAGCAATGCCGCGAAGAGGCCGTACATGACCGCCATGAAACCGGCGGTGATGAGTATCCGTTTGATCCAGCTTTTGATGTCTGAATGCGGGGCCGGATCGTAGAGCGATACGAGGACAAAGAAGGCGATGGTGGTTGCCGTGTAGAACCCCAGCCCCTTGGCCGCCCAGAAGACATATATGATCGCAACGATCAGCCCGGGCAGCATCTTACGCATTGCATCTGCGCTGATACCGTTCCCGACTTTTGTCCGCCCAAGGATCGCCTTGGCGAACGTCCAGATGGCGAGAACCGCAAACACTGATGAGATCAGCCGTGGAAATACAAACGCGTCTGCGGGTTCCTGTGTGAAACTGATGTAAGCAACGCTGATGCCAACCCCGGCGATAAGGCCAGAGGCGATGATGTGCTGGCTGCGGGGCAGATCGCTCATGACAGGGCCTCTTCCTTGGCCACGGCGTCGTCCTTGGTGGTGTAGCGGCGCGAGGCGATCTCCATCCAGATCGAGTAGCTGATCGAGGCCAGCACGATCAGGATCAGGAACCAGTTGAGCCAGCCGGTGAAGAAATAGGCCCCTGTTCCCACCGTCGCGTTTGCGATCATGGACCCTTGGATGAAATTCGCTTCGGCAATGGGCCCCAAGATCAGGCCAAGCACAAGCGGGGCGGCCGAGAAGCCAAAGCGCTCAAGAAAGTACATGGCCATGCCTAGCGTCGCCATCACATAGACATCGCCCATGGAATTCTGCACGGAGTAGCTTCCGAAAACGGCGAGGCCAAGCACCACCGCCGCCATGACCGCATGCGGCACCCTTGCAACGCTGGCCGCCAGCCCCGCGATGTAGAGCCCGAAAACACACATGAGGATCTGCCCGATCAGCATGGAGTCGATGAATGTCCAGGCGACCTGTGGGTAGTTCATGAAGAGGTCGGGACCCGGGAAAATGCCGTGGATCAGAAGCCCGCCAAGCAGTACCGCCGCGGTGGGCGAGCCTGGAATTGACAGCGTGAGAAGGGGAACAAGAGAAGGGCCAACCATAGCGTTATTGGCACTTTCCGCCGCAATGATCCCTTCGCTGTGACCGGTTCCGAATTTCTGGCTTTCCTTGCTGAATTTCTTGGATTGGTCATAGGCCACCAACCCGGCGATCTGCCCGCCGACACCGGGGATCAGCCCGATGATGGATCCGGTCAAAGTGCCGATGGTCAGGGCCGTCTTGCGCTTGATGACTTCGAGAAAGGCCAACCTGATCGGATGCCGTTTGACGCTGATCACCTCGGCATCGTCGCTCGAGCGTCCCTTTGTGAACATGGTGATCACCTGGGGGATGGCGAAGAGGCCAATAAGCGCTGGGATCACGTTGATCCCCCCACTGACGGACGGATGGAAGATGAAGCGCTGCGCGCCCATGATGTCGTCAAAGCCGATGGTCGCTAGCCAAAGGCCGATGCAGCCGGACAGCAATCCTTTCACGACCGAGCTGGAATCGAGTGTGCCAATCACTGTCACACCGAGGATTGCCAGCCAGAACAGGTGGGATGGTCCAAATGCCAGCGCCCATTGCGCGAGAACGGGGGTGAGGAAAATCAACAGGAAGACGCCGAACAATCCGCCGACTGCCGAGGCCAGGAAGGACAGCTGCAGCGCCTTGGCCCCTTCGCCCTTGGTGGCCATGGTGTGGCCGTCCAGCGTCGTGGCGATATTGGCCGGAGCGCCCGGGATTTTCAGCAAGATCGCACTCACCGCGCCGCCCGCCACGGTTGATGTGTAGGCGGCCCCCAGCAGGATCAGCCCCTGTTGCGGTTCCAGTTGAAAGGTGAAGGGGATCAGCAACGCCACGGCCATTGTCGGCGAAAGCCCGGGCGTGGCCCCAAGGATCAGGCCGCCAATGGTGCCAAGCAACAACAACCCGAAATTGATCGGGGCGAAGACATCGCCCATGTAGAACAGAAAGTCCATCAGGCCCAACTCCTCCCAAACTCAGGCTTGACCCGTTACGCTAAGCAATGAAAATAGTTTTGCAAATGTTTTCATAAATTCCTGAATGTGGACGTTTAGGTGGCTGAAACAAAACCAAAAAAAGTGGATATCTTGACTGTGGCAAAGGCCGCACGTGTTTCGGCATCAACGGTTTCACGCTACTTCAACCATCCCGACTTGCTGAAGCCTGCAACCCGCAAACGCATCGATTCCGCCGTGCGCAGGACGGGATATATTCGAAATCGCGCGGCCCAAACGATCCACGGTATTCGGTCAGGAACGATTGGCGTGCTTATCCCGACATTGGATCATGCGATCTTTGCCGAAGTTGTGCAGGCCTTTTCCGACACCGTGGCGGAAAAGGGTTTTACCATTCTTCTCGCATCGCACGGTTATGACTTGCAGCGCGAATACGCGATCTTACGCAAGTTCCTTGAACATCGCGTGGATGGGGTCGTTTTGACAGGTCTGGATCATGATGATGCCGTGTTCCAGCTTCTTGACCAGCAAGAGATACCTTGCGTGCTGATGTGGAACCACGCGGCTGGATCGCGCTTTCCTTGCATCGGTGCGGACAACGAGCAGGCAGGGCGCATGATTGCCGAGCATGTCCTGTCGCTGGGGCACCGCAAGATCGGTTGCATGTTTCCACCCACCGAAGGCAATGACCGTGCGCTTGCCCGGCGTGACATCGTGTTACAGACCCTAAGAAACGCAGGTGTGTCCGTTCCCGACGCCTGGTCGCTCACCACCGTTTACAGTATCTCAGAGTCGAAGAGTGATGCCTTGCGGCTGTTTTCAGAACCCAACCGGCCCACCGCTTTGGTCTGCGGCAACGACATCCTTGCAACCGGGGCACTCTACGGTGCCAAGGCGGCGGGGCTGTCGGTGCCGGACGAAATCTCGATCGTTGGGATTGGTGATTTCAAAGGGTCGTCGGACATAGAGCCTGCGTTGACGACGGTACGTTTGCCGGCAAAGCGTATTGGTCACGAGGCTGGCAAGGCCCTGACCACTGCAATTGTCGACCAAGAGGCCTGGGACCGGCGCAGTTTGCACTGCGAACCTGTGCTTATGCTTCGGAATTCTGCGCAGGCGGTGTCACCGAGCCTTTGACGCGTCTGGCCGTTGATATGCCGAGCTATGTGGCGTTCCCAGAAGTTGTCCCGGTCTGAGAGCTGCTTGCGGGGCCGCCCAAATGAAAACCCGGCGCGAGGTATCCCTCACACCGGGTTTCCTGAACTGTCAGCGGCTTAGTTGATCCAGCCGTTCACGATGTCCATGTTTTCAGCGACCCAGGCTTCGGCCACGTCCTGCGGGTCCATCTCATCCCGACCGATGGACAGGATCCAGCCGTTCACGACCGCTGGGTCCAGTTGGATCTGGCTCAGGAACTTGGCTGCGGGTGGGTTCCGCTGTTCCAGCGACTTGGAGTAGCTGACAAAGATTTGTGCGTCTGGCGTTTTGCAGCCTGCTTCGGACACTTCCAGCCAGTCTTCGCCATCGAGCTGCAGGTTCAGGCAGCCTTCGGTGTGCTCAGGCTCGGCCAGCGGAGAGATGTCATAGGCAGCGTGAATCCATTCGGGTGTCCAGTAGTAGAACAGGATCGGCTTCTGATTGCCGTAGGACGTCTTCAGCTGCGCCTTGAAGGTCGCGTCGGAGATGATTTCCGGCTCCCACAGTTCGGAGAGGCCGTAGGACTTCATCTTGACCTGCCAGATTTTCGTGGACTTCCACGAGGCGTCACCGGCCCAGTATTCGCCCTTGCCGTTGCCGTCCTTGTCGAACATGGCGGCGACAGCCGGGTCCTTCAGATCCTCGAACGAGCTGATCTGGTCGGACATGTAGCTGGGCACGTACATCTGCTGGGTGCCGGCATAGGGCTGGTTGTGCGCCACGGTGCCTGCGTCTTCGATGAAGCGGTCCCATGGGCCTTGCTGGTTCGGCATCCACATGTCGGTCCAGACGTCGGCCGAGCCGTCGCCCTTGTCCATGCCGGTGGCGATGATGGCTTGGTCGGACAGACCTTCGACGATTTCAGCTTCGGAGCCGAGCGGCCCTTCGATCACCGTCTTGATGACGTGTGCGATGGCCTTGGCACCGGTCCAGTTCAGGTCGGAGATGGCGACCTTTTCCTGTGCCGAGGCACCGACTGCTGCGACCGACAGGGCCCCGGCAGCGGTGAGGGTTGTGATGAGTTTCATGTGTGTCTCCCTTATTGAACTCATTCTTGGTTAGTGTTTGACGGTGTTGGCCTTCTGGACAACGCGGTCGATCATCATCGCCAGAAGCGCGATGCCAATGCCGGCCAGGATGCCTGCGCCCGTACGAGTGTTCGCGAGCGCTTCCGTCACGATAAAGCCCATGCCGCCAGCGCCGATCAGTGCGGCCACAACGACCATGGACAATGCCATCATCACCACCTGGTTGACGCCTGCCATGATCGACGGCAGGGCCTGTGGCAATTCCACCTTCATCAAGAGTTGCCGTGGGTTGGCGCCGAAGGCGAGGGCGGCTTCCTTGGTGTTCTCGGGCACGTGGCGGATGCCGAGTGCCGTGAGCCGCACCATTGGCGGCATCGCGAAGATCACCGTGGCGAGGATGCCCGGCGGTTTGCCGATCGAGAAGAAGGCGACAGCGGGCAGCAGGTACACGAAGGATGGGATCGTCTGCATGATGTCGAGAATGGGCGTTATTATGGCCTGTCCTCGTGTCGATTTGCCAACCCAGATGCCCAGCGGCAGGCCGAAGACAACGCAGATGATCGAGGCCGCGACTACGAGGCTCATCGTGTCCATGGCGGTTTGCCAGAAACCGAAGAGGGCGAGGTACACGAGTGAGGCGGCGACGAATATGGTTATTCGCGCCCCGGCCATCGTGTAACTGATCGCCATGATGGCCCCCATGGCGATGATCCATGGCGTGCCGACAAAGACGGCGGTGATTGCCGACAGCATTGACCGCAAGAAGGTCGTGATCCCGTCGAAGAAGAAGCCGTAGAAGGCTGTGAGATAACCGATGCCGTCGTCGATCAGTTGTGCCGTGTAGCTGTTCAGGTTGACCGGCGGCAGCCCTTCGCGGGGTGCTTCGCGGCGGACAAAGCGATTGCCGTCATCATCACGCGGATAGGTGACGGTGTCGCGCCGTTCCAACCAGACGACCGTGGGGAATTCTCCGATGATCATGCAGTCGAACTGGTCCTTGAACGCCACCTCTTCGCCCGCGGCGATGGAGCGGGCCTGTTTGATGCAGGTCCGTTCCTCGGGCGGGAATTGCGAGGCACGGTAGAGCATGAGTGGCGCGATCATGGCGACGATCACTGCGGCCCAGACCAGTCGCTTCGTGTCCCAGCCGGATGGCTTGGAATGATCGACGCGCCATGTGTTGTATTGACGGAAATAGATGCGGTCAGCCAGCCAGCCAAAGAGGATACGGCCGAGTAAGAAGATGATGATCGCTGCCCATAGGCTGGACGCTGTCCAGTCTTCGTAGCGGACAACGAGGAAGTCTTTGTTGTCGATTACGGCCTGTTTGGCCGCCTGCGAGAATTTCCAGACCTGCATGAGGTACACGGCGGCAACGAGGTCGATCAGGAAGCCAATCCAGAACAAAAGTTTGTTGGCACGGATTGCAGCCCATGGAAAACCAGCGATGGCGGCAATCCAGTTGATATGGGTGCCGGGCAGTTGCGCCTTTTGGATCGACAGGAAGGTTTGCGCGAAATAGCTTCCGGATTTGTCGGCGAAATCGGCAAAAGGTTTGGTTTCGTCCGTGGCGGCGGCGGGCGCGCCGCCCATTTGATCGGGTGTTGTATCGGTCATGTTACGCCTCCCCCTGGACGCCATGCAGGATTGCATCTTTGGACACCACGCCCACGACGTTGCCGTCCGACTTGATCAGCACAGGGTGATCCTGGTTGACGCTGAGCGCGATCAGCCTGTCGAGATCGTCGTCCGGGTCGGCCACGGGTGCCTCTGCCTGTGCCACCGGTCCCTTGCGCTGTTCGTAGGCTTCGAGCGGTTCCATGACTGTGTGGGCATAGAGCAGTTTCAGCTTCGAGATACCGGCCACGAAGTCCGCCACGTAGTCGTCGGCGGGCTTGGTCACGATGTCTTCGGGTGTGCCGACCTGCACGATTTCGCCGTCCTTCATGATGGCGATGCGGTTGCCCATGCGGATCGCTTCATCGAGATCGTGGGTGATAAAGAGCGTGGTCTTGTTCATCGACTTGGACAGGTCAAGGAATTCGTCCTGCAAGACGCGCCGGATCAGCGGGTCGAGGGCCGAGAAAGGTTCGTCCATCAACAGGATGTCCGGGTCGGCTGCCATAGCGCGGGCGAGGCCCACGCGCTGCTGCATCCCGCCTGACAACTCAGAGGGCAGGCGGTCTCCGTAGCCTTGCAAGCTGACCAGTTCGATCACGCGGTCGGCAACCTGAGCACGCGTGTAGGCGTCGACATTGCGCAGCTCCAGCGAAAGGGCGACGTTGTCGCGTACCGTGCGGTGGGGCAGGAGCGCCATGTTCTGGAACACCATGCCGATTTTGTCGGCGCGCATGGCGCGCAGTTCTTCGGCGTTGAGTTGCCCGACATTGGCACCATTAATCAGAATTTCGCCGCCCGTGGGTTCGATCAGGCGGTTGATGTGCCGGACGAGGGTGGATTTGCCCGAGCCCGAGAGGCCCATGATACAGAAGATTTCCCCTTCGCCGACCGAGATCGACACATCCTTGACCCCGACCACGGCGCCAAACTCTTCCAGTACCTCGGCCTTGGACAGGTTGTCCCGTCGCACGGCTTCCATGGCTTCGTCAGCCCGGTTTCCGAAAATCTTCCAAACGTTGCGGGTGACGACCACCCCTTCTTCTGTGTTTTCAGTCAAGCGCGTGCCTTCTCTCTTTTGGGATCAAGGAAGGGCAGGTCGACAATCGTTGCGCCAAGGCGCTTCATATGTCCGTCCAGCTTGCCCACTTCCAGTTCAGTGCCAGGGGCGGCGTTTTCGATGGCGATACGTGCCATGCCGATCGCATGGCCCAATTGAGGTGAGTTGCATGCGCTGGTGATCACACCCACCTGTTCGCGACCGATAAAGATACCATCACCATGGTGCGGCGCTTCATTTCCGACCAAGTGCAATCCTACGAGTTTGCGGCGGGGGGCCGCACCGTTGCGTTCAAGGGCCGCGCTGCCCACAAACCCCGATTTTTTCAGATCAATGGCAAAGCCGAGGCCGGATTCGAAAGCATCCATGTCGGGGCCAAATTCGGCGCCCGCAATCATAAGCCCTGCTTCGATCCGCAGCATTTCAAGAGCATCACCGCCCATGGGCACCAGGCCATGTGGTGTGCCCGCTTCGATCAGCGCGTCCCATATGGCCACGGCATCATTGCTGTCGCAGAAAATCTCGTAGCCCAGTTCACCGGTAAAGCCCGTGCGGCATAGCATGAACGCGGGTCCGTCCCGGTCATGCAGCCGTGCGATGGTGAAGCCGAACCATTTGAGGTTGTCGAGCGTGGGGCGCGACGGCTGGGTGAAGACCAGTTCGCGCAGGATATCACGTGATTTTGGCCCTTGCAGAGCGAGGTTCTGCATTTTTCCGCCATGGGTGAGAATGCGCACATTCAGGCCGAGTGCTTCCGCCTGTTCGCGCAAGTGGAGGCCGGAATTATCCGATCCGCAGCACCAGCGGAACGCCGTGTCTTCGAGCCGGAACAAGGTACCGTCATCCAGAACCGAGCCGCGTTGGTCGCACATCAGGGCATATAGACCGCGGTGCAGCGACAGCTTGGCCACGTTTCGTGTCATACAGTGCTGCAGCAACTCTTCGGCATCCGGTCCGATGATGTCGAATTTCCGAAGGCCTGACATATCCTGCAGGGTCGCCGCGTTCTTGCACGCCCAGTATTCGGCAATTGCGCCGGTCGCGTCGTATTGCGTTGGCATCCAGAGTTGCCGGGCAACCTGGTAGCTGCTTGTCAGTTTCGAGATGCGCGGATGGAACGCAGAATGGGTCGTCATCTGCGCGGCATCGCCGGGGTTTGATCGCCACGATACAGCGTGTTGGATGTCGCTGTTTTCTTCGTAAATACGCACGTGAATATCCGTTGGGTTCCAGCCGTTGATAGGATCGACATCGTCGGGGCAAGCAGTGGAAACGCAGACCAGATCGGTCAGCGCTTGCATCGCCACGTAGTCTCCGGGCCGTGACCAGGCTTCGTCCGCCGCAATGTGGTGGTCTTGCCAGTCGATCCACGAATTGAAAAAGAAGTTGATTGCAGGCCAGGCGCGCCGCGATTGAATGCCGTAGGGTGCAAATGCGCCGCTGATATTGTCAGAACAGTTCACATGGCCGGGAAATCCGCGTTCTTCGTATCCGCGTGCAGTGCAGGCTAGAGCAAATGTGTCGTGCCGTCCAACCATGTCCTGCCGCACTGCGAGCAGCGGTTTCATGTCCTGATCAAAGAACTTGTCGTGCAGGCCCGGAAGTGGGTACGCACTGCGCGCCATGGTGCGGGACACGGTGCTGTCGATGTATCGTTCAGTGCCTTGCTCCAGTGCTTCGCTGCGCATGGCCATGAAGTCGGAGCACTGTTGGCCTTCGACATCTATAATCTGAACGAACTGCCCCTTCTTGAGGGTGTATGCGTGTGCGGTGCCGCGGCTGACGCGCCATTCATCTATGACGCGGCCCATGGGTTCAGGCAGGGATGCCTCGTTGATCGTGCCCGCTGGTGGCTGGACGGACAGGGCGACAAGGCCACCGCCGCCGGTGCTGATGTACTCATGTGCTACGGGGACGATGCAGAACAGATCGGTGTCTTGGGTCACCTTCGCGATGTGGACTTCGCCCGATGCGTCCGATGCAGCAAAGATGCGCAGGCCAGCGCCACGGCTCAGACCACTGTCACGGCCATGCGCAAGCATTTGCATCTGCCGTGTGTCATACCCGTCAGAGGGTAGCGGTTGGCCAGCGTCGCCGACATGCGCAAAAGCGGAAAGGCCGAAATCGCGTTCGTTGTCTGCAAGGGCGGTCAGCCAAACATCGCATCCGCCATCCACATTGGTGATCGATATTACCGAGCCTGCGCGAACGCGTATCCTGCCCATTTCGCCGTAACGTATGTCGCGGCGGAGTGCGGCGGGATCCTTTAGGCCCTGATACCGCGCGCGAGCAGGCGTGTAGGTATCGCTTCGTTTTAGCACGTGGCTATTCCCTGTTTGGTCCAAGCGTCAATTGAGCGGCGCGCTGTGTAACCGGTTACATTTGAACACTTGCGAATCGCTTTGGTCAAGCATCTGGTGCGGAGGAGGGGGATTATCGTGGCAAAAACTGCGGCAAGTATCAGAGATGTGGCACGGGACACCGGGTTATCCACGGCAACGATCTCTCGTGTTGTGAATGGGGATGCCAAGGTCAGCGAAAAGACCCGGCAGCTTGTGCTTGATGCGTGTAGCCGGCTGGACTATCTGCCCAACCCGGCGGCGCGGGCGTTGTCAACGCGGCGGACCCGAGTGGTGGCAGCCATCATCCCGACAATCGAGCATTCGGTCTTTGCCAAGTTCATTTCTGCCATCGAACGGACGCTCAGCTTGCATGGCTATTCCTTGGTTCTTGCAATCTCGAATGCCGATGATGCCGAGGAATTGGCGGCGGCCCGCAAGCTGCTGGGGATGGGTGCGGATGCGTTCATTCTGAGCGGCCAGACGCATTCTGCGGCATTGCTTGAGATGTTGGGCAAGCGGCAGGTGCCCTATGTCTATACCTCTGTCTGGGACCCGCAATGCGAACAACCTACCGTGGGATACGACAATGCCGATTTGGCCGGCCAGGCGTTGCGGCATCTGCACGTTAACGGACACAGGAAGGTGGCGGTCGTCCATGGGCCGCTTGTCGAAAGTGACAGGACATTGGCGCGCCGGGATGGTGCGCAGGCGTTGCGTGGCCTCTTTGATGCACTGGATTTCTTCGAAACGCCGCTGAGTGTTGCGGGGGGGAAGGCGTGTGTGGGTCGTCGTTTGGCGAACGGAGCTGGGTACTCGGCATATTTGTGTTTTTCGGATGTGTTGGCGCTGGGCGCTTACTTTGCTTGCGCAGATGCGGGCAAAAGGATCCCGCAGGATGTGTCGGTCATGGGGTTTGACAATCTCGATTGGGCGGAGGCCGTTGTGCCGCCGCTCACCACCATTGACCTGCCTGCATCCGG
>NZ_JBYNDP010000065.1:18037-22684 GCF_059783535.1 Tateyamaria sp.
GATATCAGTGCGAGTGAACGCGGTATTGTCTCTTCAGCCATTCCCACGACCAGCCCGGACAGCAGCAAGCCGATGGGCATCATGCCCCAGGCGAGCAGGCGATAGATGCTGTTTACACGTCCAAGCAAAGCGTCGGGAATGTATCGTTGGCGGTAAGATACCGAAACGGTATTCCAGATCAGGCCAGTGAATTCGAACAACGCAAGCACCAGTGCCAGCACGTAACCGTTCGGCGCAAATGGGATGATGGCGAAGGCGACGGCAGACGCCAGCGTCATCCATTGGGCGGCCTTGTTCTGGCCAATGACTTTTACCACGCGGTCCGCGACCAAACCTCCGGCAATCCCCCCAACCGCGCCGGCGGCGAGGATCAGTCCGTACCCTTGGGCTCCGATCCCGAGGTTTTCCTGCACGTGCAAAATAAGTGCGATCACGACCATCTGGTGCAGCAGGTTCCAAATGCCGGTGATCACGGCAAGCACCTGAAGAAAGGGGGCTGCCCGCAGGAAGGCAATACCTTCGGCCAGATCGGCGCGCAGTGAGCTTTGCTGTATGCGCGTTGGTTTGAAATTGCCGGGCAGCGTCAGGATGAGCAGTGCGGCCAGCGCAAACATAAGGGCATTCATGGAAAAAGGCGCCCAGACCACCGCAGCAATCAAGAAGGCACCAAGAGCCGGACCAAGCAGCGAATTGCCGACCAGTTCGACGCTCCAGAGCCGCCCATTCGCCTTCTCAAGCGCGCTGTGTGGCACGAGCGCCGGCAACATGGTTTGAGCGGCATTGTCCCGGAACACCTCTGCCGTGCCGACAAGCAGCGCGCAGGCAAGGAGCGCATAAAACAGAAAGGGGTCCGATGTTCCGTTGTCCGGGGCGGGTGCAAGCGGTGATGCGGTCCAGACCAGGACCGTTGCAGAGCCAAAGGCAACGGCCCGCAACACATCCATGCCCAGGATAAGCTGCCTGCGATCCACACGATCGGTGACCACTCCGGCGGGCAGGGCAAACAGGAACCACGGCAGTCGCAGTGCAATGGGCATCAGCGCGATCAAAAGCGGATCGCGGCTGAGCAGCGAAGCGATCCAGGCCCACACAACCACGGCAATGCCGTCTGCCAGATTTGTCATGCCACTTGCGGCAATGAAACGGGGCAGACGGTTGGGATTGGACATGATCACCTCGTTACACGCGATGACCCATGTCTAGGGGGTTAAGTGAACTTGAGGTCAAGCTCCAAATGGATGCCCTGTTTTTGCTTGTGGCTTTGAAACAAGAAATGCTCGGAAATCACTCGTATTCGTGGCGAATGCTTATGCTTTCTCCGTCCTCGCGCGTGATCTCGCGCGCGTAAAACTCATTCAGTAAAAGATCATTGTCGAGGATACCTGACACTCGGATGCGTTCGCCGCTTTTCAGGTCAATCATTTGTGGTCCAAGATACACACGCACCGCGCCAGATTCATCGCGCAGCCGGATCTCATCACTGTCGAAAAACCTGTCTACAACACCTTCGACAGTAGCGGTCTGGCCACGTTGCATACTGGCGATGGGTACGACGTCGGACAGGGCCGGAGTTGCGATGCCGATGGCGATCGCCACAGACGGGAAGAAACGCATATGATCCTCATTTTGTTGAATACTTGATTGATTTAGTATGATTTGCATGTTTCACAAGTGAGGCGGACGTGAGATGCGCGAAACGACGCTGACCGGTGGCCCGCTGTCTGTCCGGTTTCGCTCTGGTCTTCACCGTGGCTGAACGCTAGCGTGGCCGTGAATTGATCCGGCAGGTCCTGATGTCCCCCAACACAATCGGTGCGCTCTTGATGATGGCGTCCATGGCGTCGTTCACGATCAACGACACGTTGATCAAGCTCACAGATGGTGCTGTGCCTTTAATGCAGCTGCTGGTGATCCGGGGTGTGCTGTCGTCATTGTTGATCCTGTGTATGGCCCGGTGGCTGGGCACCATCCATTTTCGCATTGGGGTGCAGGACTGGGCGTTGATCGCGGTGCGATCGATGGCAGAGGTGGGTGCCGCCTACTTCTTCATAACCGCGCTTCTGAACATGCCGCTGGCCAATGTGACCGCGATCTTGCAGGTCTTGCCTTTGACCGTCGCGGTTGGAGCAGCCCTGTTTTTTCGAGAGCCATTGGGGTGGCGCCGCATGTCAGCCATCCTTCTGGGCTTTATGGGCATGCTCTTGATCGTGCGGCCCGGAGCGGAAGGTTTTTCACTCTGGTCAGTTTATGCCCTGATCGCCGTGCTGTGTGTCACAGTGCGCGATCTGGCGACGCGTCGATTGTCATCCGAGGTTCCATCGATGACCGTGACATGGGTTGCCGCGCTGACTGTGACGGCCTTTGCCGGTGTTGCCTCTACCACCACCGAATGGGTTCCGATTGATATGCGACTGGCGTTGCTGATCGGAGGGGCATCTGTCTTTATCATCGGCGGCTATTTCTTTTCCGTGCAGGTGATGCGTGTTGGCGAAATCAGCTTTATCGCGCCGTTCCGCTACACGGGCCTTGTGTGGGCCTTGGTGCTGGGGTGGTTGGTCTTTGGTGACTGGCCATCGTCGTTGACTTTGATCGGTGCTGCCATCGTGGTCGCTACGGGCCTGTTCACCCTGTACCGCGAACGGAAGGTTTCAGCGCGCTGAGAAGACGCGGCGCACGTGATCAATGTCCACGGCAAAGCGGTCGCGGAAGAGCTGTTCCTGTTCAGGTGTCAGTGGGTCGACCGGGACCTGTTTCACCTTTTTCTGGCGACTGTCGTTGTATCCGTTGTGCGTACGGATAAACATGTTCGGATCGGCATAGGTAACGCACGGCATGAATTGCGGGATGCGTTCGTGCATGAAGTTGTGGATGGTTAACTTGCAGTCGCCCTGAATGTACATCCCCAAGGCCGACACATAGAATGCGCGATAGATCTGCGTCTCTGAGATGCCTTCTGCGCCGACTTCGGCGACATAGCCCTGGTTCCAGTCCAGTCCTACGGTTTTGTGTTTCTTTGTCAGCGGCCGCGCGTCCTTGGCGGCTTCGCGCATCTTCTCAATGAAGTCGACGGCACATGCGTCATCATCGTCGTGACGGAACTGGATGCAGGGGTTCGAGGGATTGCGGCGGGCATTGTTCAGCAATGCCTTGGACATCTCGCGGCTGGGGTGGGGTGGTTCGGAGATGATCTGCACCTGCTTCATGTCCGATGTCAGGTCGTGCAGGCGATCCCGGTGCTGTATGGGAAGCTGATCGCCGATCAGGATGAGCAGATCAAAGTCCTGATCAGTCTGCGCCCGAAGGCAGGGCAAAGCCATGGTTTCAAGCAGCCGAAACCGCTCTTCGAGCCGGTCATGCGCCCAGAGATATGCCATCCGGTCTTCGATGCTTTCGTGACCCACCTGAAAGCCCCCGATGGCGGGGTAGGAAAAGCGGCACAACCCGATGATTTGCATGAGGGTTCGCCCCTTGTTTTTTGCCGTTGGTACGGGCAACTGTGCCCTGAGGATCACGGGGCTTGCAAGCCGTGTGTGGCTGTTGACACCCCCTCCGACTCCCCCTATACGCGCGCTATCTCGGCAAGGGGGTCGCCCCGGCACCGAAATCAAAACTTAAGTGGACACGATCCGGCCCTTGCATTGGCCCGATCCTCTGGAAACCCACCGCGTCGCCCCTTCGACAGGAGCGATTGCGGTTTTTGCGCTGTTGTGGACGCACAGGCAGCGATGGAATTGAAACCGCGGGTTGGACCCGCATGACACATGTGTTGATGAGACGGGGAAAGAACCTGCAATGCCAACGATCCAACAGCTGATCCGCAAGCCGCGGCAGCCCAAAGTAAAACGCTCGAAGTCGCTTCACCTTGAGGGCAACCCTCAGAAGCGCGGCGTGTGCACACGCGTATATACAACGACACCGAAGAAGCCGAACTCGGCCATGCGGAAGGTTGCCAAGGTGCGCCTGACCAACGGGTACGAGGTTATCAGCTACATCCCCGGCGAGAGCCACAACCTGCAAGAGCACTCGGTTGTGTTGATCCGCGGCGGTCGTGTGAAAGACCTTCCCGGTGTGCGTTACCACATCCTGCGCGGTGTTCTGGATACCCAGGGCGTCAAAGATCGTAAGCAGCGTCGTTCGAAATACGGCGCCAAGCGCCCCAAATAAGGAGAGCAGCAGATGTCACGTCGTCACGCCGCCGAAAAACGCGAAGTTCTGCCCGACGCCAAGTATGGCGATAAGGTTCTGACCAAATTCATGAACAACATGATGCTGGACGGTAAGAAATCGACCGCCGAACGCATCGTCTACAACGCGCTGGATCGTGTTGAATCCAAGATCAAACGCGCGCCCGTGGAAGTGTTCCACGAAGCGCTGGACAACATCAAACCGTCCGTGGAAGTGCGTTCGCGCCGCGTTGGTGGTGCCACATACCAGGTGCCGGTTGAAGTGCGTCCCGAGCGCCGCGAAGCGCTGGCCATCCGCTGGTTGATCACAGCCAGCCGCGGCCGTAACGAAAACACGATGGAAGAACGCCTCGCCGGTGAGCTGCTCGACGCTGTACAGTCGCGCGGTACTGCCGTGAAGAAGCGTGAAGACACGCACAAGATGGCCGACGCCAACAAAGCGTTCAGCCATTACCGTTGGTAA
>NZ_JBYNDP010000066.1:0-22627 GCF_059783535.1 Tateyamaria sp.
CGATGAACGAAGAGCAGGACGATCCCGGCACCAACTGGAACGAGCGTGCCCGCGCCGCCAAGCCAGACTGGATGAGCCCGCGTATGGCGTGGCGTGCAATCCAAGCGGCATTGCCGGTTGAGGCGATCATCTCGTCCGACATCGGCAACAACTGCGCCATCGGCAACGCCTATCCTTCTTTCGAAGAAGGCCGCAAATACCTGGCACCCGGCCTGTTTGGTCCCTGCGGCTACGGTCTGCCTGCCATCGTGGGTGCGAAAATCGGTCAGCCCGACGTGCCGGTTGTTGGCTTTGCCGGTGACGGTGCCTTTGGTATCGCGGTGAACGAACTGACAGCGATTGGCCGCGGCGAATGGCCTGCCATCACGCAGATCGTCTTCCGCAATTACCAGTGGGGTGCGGAAAAGCGAAACTCGACCCTGTGGTTTGACGACAACTTCGTCGGCACCGAGTTGGATGAACAAGTGTCCTACGCCGGTATCGCGAATGCCTGTGGCCTGAAGGGCGTTGTGGCCCGCACACAGGAAGAGCTGACAGCAGCGCTGAACCAGGCGATCAAGGATCAAATGGAAAACGGCATCACCACGCTGATCGAAGCCATGATCAACCAGGAACTGGGCGACCCGTTCCGCCGCGACGCAATGAAGAAGCCAGTCGAAGTGGCCGGCATCTCCAAAGACGACATGGTTCCGCAAGTCTCTGCGTAATCTGCTAAGACCCGAGGGGATGGGCACGCGCCCGTCCCCTCTTTTTCATTTCTGAAAGGCGGTTTCGTGCCCCAATCCTTCCTGTCCGACGCCAACGCCATCGCCCCTGCGCACATCATCGAAATGGCGCAAAAGGCAGCGAGCCCCCGCGTGGCCATCGCCCGCGCCGGTGCGCCCTTGCCGATGCTGGCAGCCAAGGAAGCGACCGAAGCCAACATGATGATCCCGGTCTTCACAGGTGAGCGTCACATGATCGAAGCCGAAGCCGAAAAACTGAATTGGAACATCTCGGGCTTTGAATTGATCGAAGCCGAGGGCGAAGCGGCCTCCGGTGCCGCCGCTGCACTGGCCTGTGGCGAAGGCCGCGCGGATGTTCTGATGAAAGGGCAGCTCCATACGGATGCGTTCATGCGCGCCGCCGTTTCGCGCGATGCAGGTCTGCGCACGGGCCGCCGCTTTGTCCACATCTTCCACATCACCACCGCCGACGGCACCGGGTCGATCACGATCTCCGATGCTGCCGTCAACGTGAACCCGGACATTGCAACGCGTCAGGATGCGACGGGTGAGGTTGTCAAGTTGTTGCACAAACTGGGAAATGCCCGGCCCAAGGTAGCCTTCCTGTCAGCCACCGAGTCCGCCATCGAAAGCGTACCGTCCTCAATGGAGGCGCGCGCCCTGCGTGATTGGGCACGCGAGAACATCGCGGATGCTGATTTCTCCGGTCCACTGGCCTTTGACCTGATCATGTCGCCCAAATCCGTGGCGACCAAGAAGATGACCGACGACCCCGTCGCTGGCAAAGCCGACGCAATCATCGTGCCCGACATCGTGTCAGGCAACGGTCTGTTCAAATCCTTTGTCTACCTCGCAGGCGGCTGCGCGGGCGGCATCGTCATGGGCGCCAAGGTGCCAATCCTGCTGACATCGCGCGCGGACCCGCCCGCGGCGCGGCTTTCTTCCGTGGCCCTTGGGGCCATCATGGCCGCCGCATGATCCTTGTCGTCAATGCAGGCTCCTCCTCCATCAAGGTCGCGCTGTTCCAGCCAGACCTGACAGAAGTGATGGCAGGACAGGTGAGCGGCATTGGCGGCGCATTGGCTCATCTGACACTTGGGAACGAAGACCAGAACGTCACCGCACCCGATCATGACGCGGCACTGACAACGATCCTCGACAGTCTCACGCGGCAAGGGATCACCCCGGATCAACTGACGGCAGCCGCGCACCGCGTGGTGCATGGCGGCACATCACTGGTCGATCCCTGCGCCATAGATGACACCGTGATCGCGGGGATTGAGGCGGCAACACCGCTCGCGCCCCTGCACAACCCTAAGAACCTCGCGGGCATCCGCGCGCTGCAAACCCTCGCGCCCAACCTGCCCCAATACGCCAGCTTCGGTACCGCGTTCCATGCGCACCAGCCCGAGGTCGCCACCACCTACGCCCTACCCAAGGAACCCCGTTCCATGGGCATCCGCCGCTACGGTTTCCACGGGCTCAGCTATGCTTGGATTGTCACGCAATTCGGCGATGCACTGCCCGAGCGGCTGCTCGCCTTCCATCTCGGCTCCGGCGCATCGCTTTGCGCCATCCAGAGCGGCACCTCGGTCGCAACATCCATGGGCTACTCGCCACTGGACGGGCTGACGATGTGTACGCGGTCCGGTGCCATCGACGGTATGGCCGTCCTGCGGCTGGCCGAGATCTATGGCGCGGACGAAGCGGCCGACATGCTCAACCACGAAAGCGGGCTCAAAGGTCTGGGCGGCAGCAACGACATGCGCTTGTTGCTGGGTGCCGAAACGGAGCGCGCGAAACTGGCTGTCGATCACTTCTGCTACTGGGCGGCTCGCCATGCAGGCTCCGCCATCGTCGCGATGGGCGGTCTCGACGCCGTCGCCTTTACAGGCGGCATCGGTGAAAACGCAGAACCCATCCGCACACGCATCATGGACCACCTCAAGCTGTTCGGCGATGTCCCGGTCCATGTCGTCAAAGCCGACGAAGAACGCCAGATTGCCACCGATGCACGCGCCCTGATGACAGAGGCGCAGCCATGAACCGCACAAGCACACACCAGATGATCAACGCTCCAGTCTTCCGCCAGGGCACGGGACAGGAGCACTTCACACCATGACTGCAACCGGAAACTCCTTCTTGCATGACCTCCCCGACCGGGTGCGCATCCTGTTTCCAGGTGTTCTGGTGGCGATCCTTGTCGCCGTGACGGCACAGTTTTTGGCCGAACACTACGACACGCCCGCCATGCTGATGGCACTGCTTCTCGGCATCGCCGTGGCCTTCCTCGGGGATGAGGGCAAGACGGTCGAAGGGATCGCCTTTGCCGCCCGTACAATCCTGCGGCTCGGCATCGCCTTTCTCGGCGTCCGCATCTCCTTCGAACTGATGGCCGGGCTTGGCCTCGAACTGGTCGCGCTCGTCATCGGCGGGGTTGCAGCCACCATCGGTTTCGGACTGCTGATTGCGCGGTTTTTCGGCCACGGCTGGCGCTTTGCCTTCCTGACAGCGGGCTCGGTCGCCATTTGCGGCGCATCTGCCGCCCTCGCAATCAGTGCGATCCTGCCCAAGGATGAACGGTCCGAGCAGCGCCTGATCTTTACGGTGCTGGGTGTGACCGTCCTGTCAACGGTTGCCATGATCGCCTATCCGATCCTCGTGACGCAGTTGGGCATGGACGACACAGCCGGGGGCATCTTCTTGGGCGCAACCATCCATGATGTGGCGCAGGTGGTCGGCGCAGGTTTCTCCATCTCTGAAGATGCAGGCGACACCGCAACGCTGGTCAAGCTGATCCGCGTGTCGATGCTGGCTCCTGTGGTGCTGATCGCAGCTCTTTTGATCCGGTCCTTTGCCGAAGCGCCCGAGGACGGCACACGCCCACCGCTCCTGCCCATCTTCGTGATCGGCTTCTTGGCGCTTGCCACACTCAATTCGTTCCACCTTATTCCGACCCCGGTCACCGACCTGATGAGCCAAGCCTCGCGCTGGATGCTCCTGGTCGCCATCGCTGCGGTTGGCATGAAAACAAACCTCAAGCGGGTGCTCGCGGTCGGTGGGGCCGCCATCGGCCTGCTTGTCACCGAAACCCTGTTTATCGCAGCGCTGATATTCGCGGGGATTTACTATTTAGCCTGATCAACAGGCAAACGGGAGGCCAGATGACGTTCCAGCAACCTAAGATCAACACGTCGCCGCATGTTTCGGACGAGGTACGCAAAACGACATGCTACATGTGCGCGTGCCGCTGTGGCATCAACGTGCACATGAAAGACGGCAAGGTCGCCTATATCGAAGGCAACCGCGATCACCCCGTGAACCAGGGTGTGCTGTGCGCTAAGGGCTCGGCCGGCATCATGCAGGTCAACGCCCCATCCCGTCTGCGAAAGCCGCTCAAACGCGTGGGTGAACGCGGCTCGGGTGAATTCCAGGAAATCGAATGGGACGAAGCCCTACAAATCGCCACTGATTGGCTGGCCCCCATCCGCAAGGACGATCCCTCGAAGCTCGCCTTCTTCACGGGTCGCGACCAGTCGCAAAGCTTCACCAGCTTCTTTGCCCAGAACTTTGGTACACCCAACTACGCGGCCCATGGCGGGTTCTGCTCGGTCAATATGGCCGCAGCGGGCATCTACACGATGGGCGGCGCGTTCTGGGAATTTGGCCAGCCCGATTGGGATCACACCAAGCTCTTCATGCTGTTCGGCGTGGCCGAGGACCACGACAGCAACCCGATCAAGATGGGCATCGGCAAGATCAAGGCACGCGGCGCGCGCGTGATCGGCGTGAACCCGATACGCACGGGCTACAACGCCGTGGCGGACGATTGGGTCGGCATCACGCCCGGCACAGATGGCCTGTTCATCCTGTCGCTCGTCCATTGCCTGATGAAAGCGGGCAAGATCGATGTGAACTATCTGGCACAATTCACGAACGCTCCCTGCCTGATCAACGGCGATGAAAAGTCGCCCGAATACGGCCTGCTGCTGCGGGACGATGATGGTAAGGAACTGGTGATCGACCGGACGACGGGCAAGCTGACCCCCTTCGACCAGAAAGGCGTCAAACCCGATCTGACCGCGACCCACCGCCACGCTGGCATCAGCCACCGCACGGTCATGCAGCACATGGCCGAGCGCTATCTGTCGGACGAATACGCGCCCGAAGCCGTTGCAGACCGCGTCGGCATTTCGGCCAAGCGCATCCGCACGCTGGCGGCGGAAATCGCCCGCGTTGCTTTTGACGAAGCATTCGAGCTGGACCAGGAATGGACCGACTTCCGCGGCGAGACGCACAAGACGATGCAGGGCCGCCCGGTCTCTTTCCACTCCATGCGCGGCATCTCTGCCCACGCCAACGGATTTCAGACCTGCCGTGCCCTACACGTGCTGCAAATCCTGCTCGGCACGGTCGAGGTCCCCGGCGGCTTCCGCTTCAAACCGCCCTATCCAAAGCCGGCCACGGCGCACCCCAAACCGCACTGCAAAGTGACAAAGGACACCCCGCTTGACGGCCCACATCTGGGCTTTGTCCACGGCCCTGACGATCTGGCCCTGACAGAAGAGGGCACTCCCGCCCGCATCGACAAGGCGTTTTCGTGGGAAAACCCCATGTCGGCTCATGGTCTGATGCACATGGTCATCTCGAACGCCTATGCGGGTGACCCGTACAAAATCGACACGCTGTTCATGTACATGGCGAACATGTCATGGAACTCGTCCATGAACACCCGTGGCGTGATCGACATGCTGACGGACAAGGACGAAAACGGCGACTACGTGATCCCGCGTCTCATCTATTCGGATGCGTACAGCTCGGAAATGGTCGCCTATGCGGACCTCGTTCTGCCCGATACAACCTATCTCGAACGGCATGACTGCATCTCGTTGCTCGACCGCCCAATCTGCGAGGCGGACGCCGCCGCAGACGCCATCCGCTGGCCCGTGATCGAACCAGACCGCGACGTGCGCGGCTTCCAATCCGTGCTCTGCGAGCTTGGCGCCAAACTCGGCCTGCCCGGCTTCACCAATGAGGACGGCAGCCAGAAATACGCTGACTACGGTGACTACATCGTTCACCACGAACGCAAGCCCGGCATCGGCCCACTCGCCGGTTTCCGCGGGGATGGCAGCGACACAGGTCGGGGCGACGTGAACCCAGACCAGCTTGACCGCTACATCGAGAACGGCGGCTTCTTTGTCGAGCACATCCCAGATGAAGCACTCTACTACAAACCATGGAACAGCGCGTACCAGGATTGGGCTGTGGGCATGGGCCTATTCGACAGCCCGCAACCCTACCTATTCACGCTTTACGTGGAACCGATGCGTCGTTTCCAACTCGCAGCCGAAGGGCATGGCGATCGCCAGCCCCCGGAGCACCTGCGCGAGCGGATCAAGGCCACGATGGATCCACTGCCGATCTGGTACGACCCGGCGCCCGACAACCACGGCGATCAATACCCCATCACTGCCCTGACCCAACGCCCCATGGCGATGTACCACTCCTGGGGCAGCCAGAACGCTTGGCTGCGGCAGCTACATGGGCACAACCCGCTCTACCTGCCGACCAAGCTGATGCGCGAAAACGGCCTCAGCGACGGCGACTGGGCCAAGGTGACCTCGCCCCACGGCGAAATCACCGTGCCGGTCCTCGAAATGGCGGCGCTCAACGAAAACACAGTCTGGACCTGGAATGCGATCGGAAAGCGCAAAGGGGCGTGGGCGCTCGATGAAAACGCACCCGAAGCGACCAAGGGCTTCCTGCTCAACCACCTGATCCACGAGCTGCTGCCACCCAAAGGTGACGGCCTCCGCTGGGCCAACTCTGACCCAATCACAGGGCAGGCGGCGTGGTTCGACCTCAAGGTGCGCATTGAGAAAGCGCCAGCACCCGCGGAAAGCCAGCCCGCCATGGGTCCAATCAAATCCCCCGTCGGCAAAGGTCCAAAGCAACTGACATGGAAGGTGGGCAAATGACGCCGATCCAGCTGACCCTCCTCGCCATCGCAGCCTTCATCGCGGTCGCTGTGGGCACCTTCATCTACTTCATCGCCAATTGGGACGCGTCCAAGGCGCAACCCATAGGTGCCCAACACAACCCGACCCTCTTCATTTCGCCAAATAAACCGCGGGGTCTGGGGCAGCGCCCCAGTCCTGCCCTCTCAGTGAGGACAACCGCATGACCACCCTACCCCAATCCACCGAACGCAAACTCGGCCTCGTCATCGACCTCGACACATGCGTCGGCTGCCACGCCTGCGTGATCTCGTGCAAAGGTTGGAACACCGAAAACTACGGTGCGCCGCTCTCGGACACAGATGCGTATGGCTCCGCCCCATCGGGCACATTCCTCAACCGCGTGCACAGTTTCGAGGTGCAACCGGAACAGGGCGAAGCACAACTAATCCACTTCCCCAAATCCTGCCTGCATTGCGAGGACGCGCCCTGCGTCACGGTCTGCCCCACAGGCGCCAGCTACAAACGGGTCGAGGACGGCATCGTGCTGGTCAACGAAAGCGACTGCATCGGCTGCGGCCTCTGCGCCTGGGCTTGCCCCTACGGCGCCCGCGAAATGGACCAGGTCGAGAAGGTGATGAAGAAATGCACCCTCTGCGTTGACCGTATCTACAACGAAAACCTGCCCGAAGAAGACCGTGAACCGGCCTGTGTCCGCACCTGCCCCGCCGGCGCACGGCACTTCGGGGACTTCGCTGACCCCGAAAGCAACGTGTCCAAACTGACCGCGGAACGCGGCGGCATGGACCTGATGCCGGAACAGGGCACCAAGCCCGTCAACAAGTACCTGCCGCCCCGCCCCAAGGACACGCTGTCCGAAGGTGCAGGCGACATCGACATCCTTGCCCCCTACCTCGAACCCGTCGCGCAGGAAGCCTCCGGCTTCCTCGGCTGGCTCGACAAGACGTTGGAGAAACTCTGATGCATCCCGCGCCATCCGTCATCTTTTTTACGGTCTTCTCCGGCATCGGCTTCGGCCTCCTGACATTCCTCGGCCTCGGCTTTCCGGCCGTCACGGGGTGGAGCGCCTTCGCCTTTTTCGTCATCGCTTATCTCTGCGCGGTGGGTGGCTTGATTTCCTCGACCTTCCACCTCGGTCACCCCGAACGGGCCATGAAAGCGTTCACACAGTGGCGCAGCTCATGGCTCAGCCGCGAAGGCGTTTGTGCCGTAGTGGCGCTGGTGGTCATGGGCCTCTACGGTGCCGGGCTGGTGTTTTTTGGTCAACGCTGGGGGGTGTTGGGCCTGATCGGCGCGATCTTCTCGCTGCTGACCGTCTTCACCACGTCGATGATCTACACCCAACTCAAAACCATCCCGCGCTGGAACTCCCCCGCGACCCCGGCGATGTTTCTCAGCTACAGCTTGGCAGGCGGCGCGCTGCTGGCAGGCCAGGTAACATGGGCAATAGCACTGCTGCTGATCGCAGGGGTCATTCAAGTCGTACTATGGATGCAGGGTGACGGCGCATTGGCCGGATCCGGCACCAACCTTGCCACGGCAACCGGGCTCGGAACAAACGGCAGCGTCCGCGCCTTCGAGCCACCCCATACCGGCACCAATTACCTGCTCAAGGAATTCGCCTATGTCGTGGGGCGCAAGCACAGCATGAAGCTGCGGGTGATCTCTCTGATCCTGATGGTCGGGCTTCCGGTCCTGCTGCTGGCCGCGCCTTTCTCGCACTGGGTCGCACTGCTCGCAGTTATCAGCCACGTCGCTGGCGCGCTCGCCTCACGCTGGCTCTTTTTTGCAGAGGCCGAACACGTCGTCGGCCTCTACTACGGCAAACGGTAAAAACAAGGCGGGCACTCAGGCCCGCCTTTTCATTTTCAGAGAAGCCCGGCGTGCGCCAAGGCCGCATCAACTTTGGCCTTGGTCTCATCCGACAGGCCAGTCAGCGGCAACCGCACTTCGTCCGAACACAGGCCCAGCTTCGACATGGCGTACTTCGCGCCAACCAGCCCAGGCTCGGTAAAGATCGCTTTATGCAGCGGCATCACCTTGTCCTGAATGTCCAGCGCTTTCGCATAGTCACCGGCCAGGCAAGCTTCCTGCATCTGGCTCAGCAACTTCGGCGCCGCATTGGCGGTAACAGAAATACAGCCAACCCCGCCTTGGGCGTTAAACCCATGCGCAGTCGCATCCTCACCCGACAACTGGAAAAAGTCGGGACCACAGGTCATACGCTGATCACAGACACGGGCCAGATCGCCGGTCGCATCCTTTACGCCGACAATACGCGGCAGTTTGGCCAGTTCACCCATCGTTTCGGGCGTCATATCAATCACCGACCGTCCGGGGATATTGTAGATGATGATCGGAATATCGGCACAATCATGCAGCGCCGTGAAATGGGCGATCAAACCCCGCTGGGTCGGCTTGTTGTAGTAGGGCGTCACAACCAGCGCCGCATCTGCGCCGACCTTGGCCGCGCACTCGACAAAGCGCATCGCCTCGACCGTGTTGTTCGACCCGGCACCGGCAATGACGGGAATACGTCCGGCGGCTGCCTTCACAACGGTTTCGATAACCAACTCATGCTCTTCATGGGTCAGGGTCGGGCTTTCGCCGGTGGTGCCAACAGGCACCAGCCCGTGCGATCCTTCGCCCACATGCCACTCGACCAGCTTCTTGAGGGTTTCCAGATCCAAAGCGCCGTTACGAAACGGCGTGACGAGGGCAGGCATAGAACCTTTAAACATTCTCACGCTCCTTTTTTACGTGTGGCAGGCAGAGGGCCTGGGATGATTTTCGCATATGTCCGGAAACGTGAGTTGAAACGACACGCCCAGAACATATGCTCTAGGCTCTAGCCACGCGACGACAGGAATTGCAAGACATGACCCGGATTGCCCTTGCCTTGACCCTGTTTTTTACACTGTCTGTGGCGGCTTTGGCCGAACGGCCCCGCCCCCTCGGCTGGGCGATGGAGGCGCTGCGTGCAGGCAATTGGGACAGCGCGGCGGCGCTGGCGGCCCGCGATGGTGCCGTCGCCGCAGATATCATCGAATGGCAACGCCTGCGCGCCGCGCGTGGAACCTATGCCGACATCGTGGCCTTCCTTGAGCGGCGCCCAGATTGGCCCGGTGAAGCCCTACTGCGTGAGCGGTCTGAAAAGGTTGTGGCCGATCAACCCGACGCCGACATCCTGTCCTTCTTCGAAAATGTCGGCCCGCAAACGCCCGAGGGTATCCTTGCCCATGCCACCGCCCTGATCCGCGCCGACCGCACGGGCGAGGCTGAGGCGAACCTCGTGCTGGCATGGCGCACGATGCCCATGGCGGATACTACCCAATCACGCTACCTCGCTGCGCACTCCGATCTTCTCAAACCCCACCATGCCGCGCGCCTCGACGCGCTGCTCTGGTCCGGGGACTTCACCAGCGCCCGCCGCATGTTCGCCCTCGTAGACAAGGGCCAAAGCGCCCTCGCCAAGGCCGGGATCGGCCTGCGCGCGCTGGCCGACAACGTCGACGCCCTGATCGAAGCCGTGCCAGACACCTTGCAGGACGATCCCGGCCTTGCCCAGGCCCGCTTTGAATGGCGGCTGCGAAAAGGGCGTTGGGATGATGCCAAGGCGTTGCTGATGGATCGCTCCCGCTCTGTCGAAGCCCTCGGGCGGCCCGACGAATGGTCCAGCCGCCGCCGTGCCCTTGCGCGGGACGAGATGCGGGATGGCGATGCCGCCCGTGCCTACCAACTCGCCACTCGGCACTTCCTGACCGAAGGATCCGCCTATGCCGATCTGGAATGGCTGTCAGGCTACATCGCCCTGCGCTTGCTCAAGGACCCCGAGGTCGCACTTGGCCACTTCCAGAACCACCGCAACGCCACCCGTTCCCCCATCTCGCGCGGACGCGCGGGCTATTGGATCGGTCGCGCGCATGAAGCGATGGGCAACAGTGAAGAAGCCCAAGCTGCCTATGCCGAAGGCGCGCAATACCAGACTTCGTTTTACGGGCTCTTGGCGGCCGAAAGGGGCGGCCTCCCCATTGACCCTCGTCTTGACGGATCAGAGGCCTTCTCCCCCGGGCAGAACACCCCTCTCACCGAAAATGACCTCTACGAAGCAGGTCTGCTCCTGCAAGCCTCGGGCGAGGTCAGCCTGGCCGAACGCTTCTGGACCCACTTCGCCGAACGCCTCGACCGTGATGCGGCGGGATACCTTGGCCATGTCGCAATCGCCGCAGGCCAGCCCCATCTCGCTGTGATGATCGGCAAACGCGTTGCACGGCGCGGCATCACGATCCACGCGCCCTACTATCCGCTGCACCCCCTCGCGGACGCCGACCTGCCCATGGCCCCCGAAATGTCGCTTGCCATCGCCCGACGCGAATCCGAATTCGACTCGGTTGTGCAATCCAGCGTGGGCGCGCGCGGGCTGATGCAAGTCATGCCCGGCACAGGGCGCGAGGTTGCGGCCAGCCTTGGCTTGTCTGACGATCACTCGACGGGCCGCATGATCTCCGACCCCGCCTATAACGCAAAGCTTGGGGCCACATATCTCAGCCAACTGGCACGGCGCTTTGACGGCAACGTTGTTCTGATGTCCGCCGCCTACAATGCAGGTCCCTCGCGTCCCAATCAGTGGATGCTGCGCTATGGCAACCCGCGCGCGGCACGTGACGATTTCGACGTCATCGACTGGATCGAACACATCCCGTTCCGCGAAACCCGCAACTACGTCATGCGCGTAACCGAAAGCCTGCCGATCTACCGCGCCCGGCTGGGCAAGGAACCCCTGCCGATCCCGTTCAGCGAGGAACTCGTGGGCTCAACCCTGCTGTCGTTCGCGCCAAAGGGTGAATAGGCCTGCCGCCACGATGATGGCAGCCCCGACGATAACGTTGATCTCCAGCACTTCACCAAAGACCGTGATGCCCACGAGCGCGGCAAAGACCATCTGGAAATAGGCAAAGGGCTGCACCGCGCTCGCTTCCGCCACCTCGTAGGTGCGGATCAGCAGCCAGTGGCCCAAGGCCCCCGTCAGGCACAATGCGCCCATCCAACCCCAATCTGCGCCGGTCATCGGCTCCCAGAACCAGACGCCGACACAGGTCATGGCGACAGCCCCCGTGGTTCCGGTCCAGAAAAAGCTGGTCGCGGTGCTGTCATCCCGCGCAACATAGCGGGTCAACAGGCCGTAGACGGCAAACATGATGGCCGAGGCCAGCGGGATCACCGCTGCAGGATCAAAGACACCTAAGCCGGGCTTCAGGATGAACAGCACACCAATGAACCCCACCCCGATGGCCGCCCAGCGCCGCCAACCCACATGCTCGCCCAATATCGGCCCCGACAGGGCAGCAACCAACAGCGGATAGGCGGCAAAGACCGCATGGCTTTCGACCAGCCCCAAAACGGTAAAGGCGGTGACCATCACGCAAATCTCGGCGGCCAAGAGCAGGCCGCGCAACCCCTGCACCACAGGCTGGCGCGTCTGTGCTGCCGCCCGCACACCGCCCGCTTTACGCGCAGCAATGGTGATGACAAAGGCAGCAAAGAACCAATACCGGATCATCACCACCATGAAGACGTTGTATTCGCCAGCCAGGTGGCGAGAGATGCCATCCTGGCTCGCAAACACCACCGACACCGCGATCATCAGCGCAATGCCCAACCGCGTGTTGTTGCCTTGGCTCACTCCAAAACGCCCCGCGTCATGTGCCGCTTGCGGCCAAAGCCGGGTGTTCGGGTCACCGCAAATCCCGCCGCCTCCAGCCCACGGCGCACAAAGCCAGCGGCCGTGTAGGTGGCCGCTGTCCCCGCGGGGTCAGTATGCCGCCCCACCTCCGCCATCAGGTCGGCACCCCACAGTTCCGGGTTCTTGGCGGGCGAAAACCCGTCCAGAAACCACGCATCGGCCTTGCGATCCCACTTGGGCAGCGTCTCCCGCGCATCCCCTTCGATCACGGTCAGCGTTGCATCCTCGAACTCAGCCGACCCACCACCGGCGGCTACAAGCTGCCCCGCCAAATTAGCTACTTCAGGAAAGGCAGCCAGTGCCTTCTCCATCGCCGCCCGCTCCATCGGAAACGCCTCGAAACTTGTGAAGTGCAAGCGCCCTTCAATGCCCGCAGCCCGCCATGCAGCCCAAGCGGTCAAAAAGTTCAGCCCCGTGCCAAACCCCAGCTCTGCAATGTGAAACCCGTCCCGAAACCGGGCCGGCAGGTCGTTCCCATCCAGAAACACGTGCCGCGTCTCGGCCAGCCCGTTGTCGAGCGAAAAATACGGATCGTTAAAGCGCGTGGACACCGGCACCGCCCCGTCGCGCCACTCAAGCTCTGCCCGCTGGTCCTGCATCACCCGCCCCTGTAGAAGATGTCGCGGCGACCTTGGCGAAAGGCATGACGAATGGCAACGGCAGACATCACCGTGCGTGGCGCGGGCATCTTTGGCCTGTCGATTGCATGGGTCCTCGCCCAGCGTGGCGCGCGGGTGCAGGTGGTTGATCCAAACGGCCTTGGCGCAGGCGCATCCAGCGGGATCGTGGGCGCCCTGGCCCCTCACGTTCCGGAAAACTGGAACCCGAAAAAGCAGTTCCAACTGGAAAGCCTGCTGATAGTCGAAAGCTTCTGGGCAGAGGTTGAGGCGACCGGCGGCATGTCTCCCGGCTACGCCCGCACGGGCCGCTGCCAACCCATCGCCGACGATGCAGCGCTGGCACTCGCCCATCAGCGCAGCGAAACGGCCAAAACCCTCTGGGGCGACGCCGCCAGCTGGACGGTCCGGCCCATCGCGAACCCCAATTGGGCCGTGCACAGCCCGACGGGTATGGAAATCTTCGACACGCTCAGTGCCCGCATGCACCCGCGGCAGGCATGTGCCGCCCTCTCCGCTGCGCTCGAAACCCATGGCGTTCAGATCAAGGGTAACGCGCCCGAGACTGACATCACCATCCACGCGACCGGCGTCGCAGGCCTTGAGGAGCTGAACGCCGGTCACATCCGCATGGTCGGCGCCGGGATCAAAGGCCAAGCAGCCCTTCTGGACTTCGCCGCACCGGACGCGCCCCAACTCTTCGCCGACACGCTGCATATCATCCCCCATGCTGATGGAACGACGGCCATCGGATCGACAACGGAACGGGACTACGACAGCCCCACCTCGACAGATGAACAACTCGACGACATCCTGACCCGCGCCCGCGCCGCTATCCCGGCACTCCGGGATGCCAAGGTGCTCGCCCGCTGGGCAGGCCTGCGCCCCCGCAGCCGCAGTCGCGCGCCCATGCTCGGCCCGTGGCCCGACAAGCCGGGGCACTTCATCGCGAATGGAGGGTTCAAGATCGGCTTCGGCATGGCGCCCAAAGTCGCACACACCATGGCAGACCTGATCCTAGATGGGATCGACACGATTCCGCAGGGGTTTGAGGTGACCGCGTCCCTATAATCTACAGACACGAGGGCTGCGGCGACCCGCGGGGTGGCGCAATAGCGCCGCTCCATGGGGGCGGGTCGGCGCTGCCCGCCGCAAGCGGCGAGCAGGTCCAAAAGCTTCAGGCTTCCGCCTCCATGCACATCCGCCCATCCGGGCCGCGTACCCACAACTTTCGCCCTTTCCGGCAAAACATCCCCACCTCGTGATGCATCAAGGGCGAGGTCGCGCGGAAACGGAACTGCTCAAGCGGTCCCAAGCCCGCCTCAGCCAGCAACATCAGATGCTGCGCGAGCAGCGGACCATGCACGACCAGCCCGTCATACCCCTCAACATCGCGGGCATAGGGCTGATCATAGTGAATGCGATGACCATTGAAGGTCAGCGCGGAATATCGAAACAGCAGCGTCGCATCAAAACTGTGCTCTTGCGCGACATCCTCCTCTGTCGCGGCAACAGGCGGCACAGGACGCGGCGCGCTCGGATCAGGGTCGTGACGATAGACAAGGTCCTGCCACTCGGTCACACACAATGCACCCTCCTGCCAAATCTCGTGCCGCAAAGTGACAAAGGCCAGCGGCCCGGTGCGCCCGTCCTTGCGCGTCGCACTCTCGCACACCGTCACCTTCTCTGCGCTCACACCAAATAAAAGCGGCGCATGGAACTGCAACCGTCCCCCGGCCCACATGCGGCGGGGCAAGCCCATATCGGGAATGATGCCTCCCACCTTGGGGTGTCCATCCCGGCCCAGACGATCCGGCGGCTCGGGCGACCAGAAGTAGAGCTGATGAAAGAACGGCGGCAGTGTCGCACCCTCCACAAGGTCCGGCACCTGCCCCAAAGCCACCTGCATGGCACGGGCGCGCGCGGGGTCCATCACATCGCTTTGACGAACGGTTCTGTCGGGGTCATGCTCCATGTCGGGACCATGGGACAGGGAGCGGCAAAATGGAACAACCGAAACTCAAGGCGCTCGATCACCTCGTCCTGACGGTCAAGGACATCAATACCACCGTCGCTTTCTACACCACGATCCTTGGCATGAGGCATATGCCGTTCGAAGTGGCAGACGGATCAACACGGCACGCGCTGGGTTTTGGTGCGCAAAAGATCAACCTGCACCAGGCCGACAACACCTTTGATCCCAAGGCTACGCATCCAACCATGGGCAGCGCCGACCTCTGTTTTCTTACCGACACGCCAATCGACCACTGGCAGGCTCATTTCGACGCCACCGGCACACCCATCGAAGACGGACCTGTCCCACGCTCCGGCGCACAATTCCCGATCCTGTCGCTCTATGTCCACGACCCTGACGGCAACCTGATCGAGGTCAGCACACCGGCCTAGCGACCGATCTCCGCCCGCAGGGCCTGCATCAGCTGGGTCAGTTCCCGCACGTAAATCTCACCGGTCAGACGGCCATCGTCATCAAACTGGTCAGACGAGGCCGCCAGATGAATCTCCGGCCCTTGCAGGATACGCGGACGAAACGGCACCATGTAGCCACGCAACACCATCTGCGCGCGCTCCCCCCCGGCCCGACCAGCGGCGGCCGACATCACCGCAACCGGTTTGTCCGTCCAAGGCCGCCCCTCAACCCGGCTGGCCCAATCCAGCGCGTTCTTCAGAACACCAGGGGGCGCCTTGTTGTATTCCGGGGTCGAGATCACGACGGCATCAGCTTCAGCAATCTGACGGGCCAGCACCTGCGCCGCCTCCGGCACGCCTTCGACCGTTTCCAGATCACCGTCGTATAGCGGCATCTGCAAATCCGCCTCGACATAGGTGCAATCGCCAAACAATCGCGCCGCTTCGCGCACCAGCTTGGTGTTGGTGGATGCCTTGCGCATCGATCCCGAAATGCCCAGCAGTGTTGGCGTTGTCATAATCCGTCCCTCGTGTCTTTGTTGCGGGTAACATGACCCGATTGCCCCACAACGCAAGAGGCCCCGGCAATTTGCCGAGGCCCCTGCCTACAATCTGTGCGGTGTGATTACTGCGCGTTGGGCAGGATCACGATCTCGACCCGGCGGTTCTGCTGCTTGCCCTCGGGCGTCAGGTTCGTCGCGATGGGTTGGCTTTCGCCACGACCAAAGGTCTGGATGCGGTTGAAGGGCACGCCCTGATCCAACAGCACATCGGCAACTGCATTGGCGCGGCGCTCAGAAAGCTGTTGGTTGAACGCGGCATCGCCATCGCTGTCCGTGTGGCCGACGATCTGCACGGTCGACGCGGGATAGCGCTCAAGGCTGCGCGCCAGCGCCGCCATATCCGAGTTCAGCCCCGGACGGACGGTAAAGCTGTTGACGGCAAACAAGATCGCCTCGGGGAAGGATACGATCAGACGGTCGCCCGTGTTGGTGATGGTTACACCACTGGCCAACTCACGGCGCAGTTCGGCCTCTTGCTGGTCAAGGTCATAGCCGATGGCCCCGCCAATCAGACCGCCCACGACAGCCCCGGCAATTGCAGTGTTGCGGTTACCCGTCACGGCCCCGATGACAGCACCCGATGCGGCCCCGATGGCGGCACCCGTGTTGCGCTTCTGGTTGATCGGCTCGCCGCTTGGTCCGACGGTGCCCAATGCGGCGGGATCAGTACACGCGCTCAGCGCAACGACGGCGCCCATGGCGATGAGGGTTGGGGATTTAAGCATATCTAGTGTCCTACTGCCTTCCAAAATGAGGTCACGTTCGGGCATGACCCTTTATGGGACTGCAAGATAGGTGCGTATGGCCCCCATAAATAGGGGGAAAATGAGATAAGCAGCATCCTGCCCATCATTGTGATCAAGGGTTTACCTGAAAATCAAGCCTCAGCCCGGGCGGATTCATAGGCCAGCAGGGCCCGTTTGACGGGCAATCCCCAATGATAGCCCCCAAGCCCACCGGACTTGCGCAGCGCCCTGTGACAGGGGATCAACCAGCTGACCGGGTTGCGACCCACGGCGGTCCCAACGGCCCGCACGGCACGTGGGTTGCCAATGCTCTCGGCAATCTCGGAATAGGTGGTGACATGTCCCGACGGGATCTGCAGCAACGCCTCCCACACCTTGATCTGGAACGGCGCGCCAATCAGGTACAGCGGCGCTTCCTTCAACTCCGCATCCTCTGCCCCGAACGCGGCCAGAACCCAAGGGCGCAAGCGCATCGGATCCTCGACAAAGGTTGCCTTGGGCCATCGGCGCACAAGGTCCTCCATAGCCCAGTCCTCGCCCATCTCGGCAGCAAAGCCCAGACCGCAAATCCCCTTGTCTGTTCCCATGACCAACGCGAGGCCAAAGGGGCTGTCGAACCATCCCCAATAGATGGTCAACCCTTCGCCACCCTTGGCATAGTCGCCCGGGCTCATGGCCTCCCACCGCAGGAACAGGTCATGCAGGCGACCCGACCCGCTCAGGCCCGTGGCATGGGCCGTTTCCAGCGTGGTGAACCGTTCATTCAGCAGCGCCTTGGCATGGCCCAGCGCCAGATATTGCTGGAACCGCTTCGGCGACACCCCGACCCAGCGCGAAAAGATGCGCTGGAAATGCGCGGGGCTCATCCCCATCTCGGCAGCAAGGGCATCCAGGCTCAACGGCCCGTCGGCACTGTCGATCAGATCGATGGCGCGCCGCATGACATTGAAGTGGTAGCCGGTTTCGGCCTCAGTGTGCTGTATCTGTTCCATGATGGAAATCTAGGCGATGGGCACACCGTATGCGACCCGTTTCCTGTGCAAATCAGAGGCGCGAACACCGGGGCTTCACTGAAATGGCGCCCCTGACTTGGACCCGCGACGATCCGCTCCCAAATACAACCCAAGCACCACTTCTGAACGAAGCTCAAAGGGGACATCATGTCGGACACACGTGTTCACGCGGGCGGATGCCTCTGTGGTGCCATCCGGTTCGAGGCAACTGGCCCAGCCCTTAAACCCCACACCTGTTCCTGCAAGATGTGCCAGCGGCACAGCGGCGCGCTGACAACGGCCTGGGTCGAGTTTCCGGCGGACAACGTATCGTGGACCGGTCCGGGTGGCGCACCGGCCACCTACCGCTCATCAGACTATTCCAGCCGTGCATTCTGCCCGACATGCGGCAGCACCCTAGGGGCCATCGACGACGACCCGGTGATTGCCTTGCTTGTTGGCTCATTCGACGACACCGAGCGCAGCGATCTGGTGCCAACTGCGCATTCTTACAAAGGCGGCCGACCTCGTTGGTGGCGCATATCCATCGCGAACAAATAGCGCACCATGACCGCCAACCGCGCAATCGGGGCGATGATCTACCGACGCGCGAATTTCATTCGGCCCTGCCCGGCTTTTTTGCTACCGTACCAGCACAAACTCTGTTTGCATGGTTCGTAAGGAGGACGCCCCACATGCCCGCATCATATCAGGCCCCAATGGTTGGCGACAAAGCCAAGGACAAACATGCAAGCCAGTCGGTATCATCCAACATGACAACAGAAACGGCGCGGGTCGAACACCTGCTGCAACACAAAGGGCGGGACGCCATCGCCATTGCCGAAACAGACACGATTGCTACAGCCGTCGGCATTCTCCGTGACAAGCGCATCGGGGCGCTGATCGTCCTGGACGCCAATCAGGCGCTCGCCGGCATCCTGTCGGAACGCGATATCGTGCGCAAATTGGCCGAAACCCCGGGTCAGACACTGCCACAGACAGTGGCCGAGAACATGACCCGCGACGTCGTGACATGCGAGCCCGAGGACACATTGATCCAGGTGCTGCGTCGCATGTCCGAAGGGCATTTCCGCCACATGCCTGTGGTGAAGGACGGCAAACTGATGGGCATGATCACCATCGGCGACGTGATCAACTTCCGCCTGAACGAACTGGAACATGAAGCGCTGCAACTCAAGCAACTGATCGTCGGCTGACCCGGTCATCCCGCAGGCGGTAGCACGCTCAAGCGGCAATGACCCGAAATCCGCACCGGCAGGACGGTGCGGACACAGCAACCATGGCTTGCCCACTCCTCAAATCTCCACCATAACCCCGCGCCATGGCAAAACAGCTCGACTATCATACGATCCGGCAGATCTTCACCCGCTTCCAGGAGGCGGACCCCGAACCCAAGGGCGAGCTGGAGCACGTCAACGTCTACACGCTCGTTGTGGCCGTGGCGCTGTCGGCGCAGGCCACCGATGCAGGCGTGAACAAGGCGACCCGAGCGCTCTTCAGAATCGCCGACACGCCGCAAAAAATGCTCGATCTGGGCATCGAAGGACTGACAGAGCATATCAAGACGATCGGCCTCTACCGCCAAAAGGCCAAGAACGTGATGAAGCTCAGCCAGATTCTGGTTGATGACTACGGCGGCGAGGTCCCCAACAGCCGCGCCGCCCTGCAATCGCTGCCCGGGGTCGGCCGCAAGACCGCCAACGTGGTTCTGAACATGTGGTGGAGCCACCCGGCACAGGCCGTGGACACCCACATCTTCCGCCTTGGCAACCGCACCGGTATCGCACCGGGCAAGACGGTCGACGCGGTCGAACGCGCCATCGAAGACAACATTCCGGCTGATTTTCAGCTCCACGCCCACCACTGGATGATCCTGCACGGGCGCTATCACTGCAAAGCGCGCAAGCCGCAATGCCCCACCTGTATCATCAAAGATCTCTGCCCGTTTGAGGACAAAACCGAATGACCAAATACACGCTCGCTGGCATCGGCAACGCCGTTGTCGATGTGATCACCCATGCCGATGACAGCTTTCTCGACCTGATGGGGATCGAGAAGGGGATCATGCAATTGATCGAACAGGACCGGGGCGAGGTGCTTTATGCGTCCATGACCGAACGGCTGCAAACGCCGGGTGGGGCGGTCGCGAACACCATCGCGGGCGTGGGCGCGCTGGGTCTGCCCACCGCCTTCATCGGGCGGGTCCACGATGACGCGCTGGGGCGTTTCTACGCGCAATCCATGGCCGAAAGCGGCACCGATTTCGTCAACGCCCCCATCCCTGACGGCGAACTGCCCACCTCCCGCTGCATGATCTTCGTCACACCGGACGGTGAACGCTCGCTCAACACCTATCTCGGCATCTCGACCGAACTTGGTCCCGATGACGTGCCTGAAAGCGTCGCGTCCGCAGCCGAGATCATGTTCCTCGAAGGCTACCTCTTCGACAAGGACAAGGGCAAAGAAGCGTTCCGCCAAGCTTCCCGCCTCACCCGCAGCGCAGGCGGCAAGGCCGGCATCGCCATCTCAGACCCGTTCTGCGTCGACCGCCACCGCCCCGATTTCCTCGACATGATCGGGAACGAGCTGGACTTCGTCATCGGCAACGAACACGAAATCAAATCGCTCTACGAAACAGACGACCTCGAAGCAGCGCTGGCCAAAACGGCCGACATGATCGACCTGCTGGTCTGCACCAAGTCCGGCGACGGTGTCACGATCATCGGGGGCGGCGAACGGCACGACATCCCGGTCGAAACGATCACGCCCGTGGACGCCACAGGCGCAGGCGACCAGTTCGCCGCCGGGTTCATCTACGGCATGGCGACGGGCAAGGATCTGCATATCTGCGGACGCATGGGCAATCTATGCGCGGCAGAGGTGATCAGCCATATCGGCCCCCGCCCGCAGATCGACATGAAGCAACAATTTGCGTCGGCCGGCCTGCTCTGATGCTGGCGAATGGTTACCACGAGGTGCCCAAGGGCAAGGTGGCCATGGTCGTCACCGATCTTGAGATGACCACTCCGCAATACCGCGGCGTGCCCTGCCCCGAGGGATTGAGCTTCATCAGGTGGTCACCCGACACGACAGCCTATCTTGAGCTCTTTCGGCGGGTCGGCGCGCCGTGGCTTTGGTTCGGGCGCACGATCATGCCCGAACAGGAGCTGGCGAGCATTCTGACAGACAAGGACACCGGCCTCTTCACACTTGAAAAGGACGGAAAGCCCGAAGCCCTGCTGGAACTCGACTTCAGCGTGGACGGCCAGTGCGAGCTTGACTATTTCGGCCTGACACCCGCGCTGATCGGATCGGGTGCCGGTGCATTCCTGATGGACAAGGCCATCGAAAAGGCCTTTGAGCGGGGCATCAAGCGGTTCCACCTGCACACCTGCACGCTCGACAGCCCACAAGCACTGGGGTTCTACCAGCGCTCAGGCTTTACGCCCATCGGGCGCAGGATCGAAATCGCGGACGATCCGCGCGTGGCCCACGGCTATGACCGCGATCTGGCCCCGCACATTCCGATCATCGACCCCTAGGGCAGCTTGCGCGCCGCGCAGGACCGCCCGGCAAGGCAATCCTTGACCTGCTCGACCTGCACCTTGGTCGGACGGCCAAACAGGAACCCGCCACAGGCGTTTGTGTGCAGCACATAGCTGTGACTGGTCTGACGCAGAAATCCCAGCATCTCGCCCGGTTCAGGCTGCGGACACCACGGACCAAAACACTGCACTTCCAGCACAACATCCGTCTCAAAAGGCTGGTTCACCCCCCGCACGGTCAGAGCCTCGCCCTTGAAGGTCGCAGGGATCAGGGTCACAGGCGGCACATCGCTTTGGCCCGACAGGTCCATCTCGGGCAATAGGTTCTTGTCGAAGTCGAGCGTGCCCAGCACAGGCACATATCCCTCTTCCGCCGCTGCCGCCTCCTGATAAGCGTTTGTCACTCCATGCGGCATGCAGGACAGGGCAAAGGCAGGCAACGGCAACACCGCCAACAACAAGACACCAAGTACACGCATACCGCAGCCCGCCTTCGCCAAGGAGCAGGAAAGGGCCCGCTCACCCATGCAACACTTGGGCCACCGGCCCCATGTTATTCAATATCAGCCCGCCAGATGCGCCTCGAACTCTGCCAGAACCCGCACATAGACATCACGCTTGAAGGGCACGATCGCCTCCGGCAGCTCTGCCGGTGACATCCATTTCCACGCCGAAAACTCCGGGTGCGCGGTCTCAAGGTCAATCTGGTCGTCCGAGCCGTTGAAACGCAGCAGGAACCACTTCTGCTTCTGCCCGCGATACTTGCCCTTCCACAACTGCGGGATCAGGTCATGGGGCAGTTCATAAGGCAGCCAATCGGCGGTCTCGGCCACCACATCGACCAAAGCGGCAGAGATCGAGGTTTCCTCCTCCAACTCCCGCAAAGCCGCCGTCCGCGCATCCTCGCCCTTGTCGACACCGCCCTGCGGCATCTGCCAGGCCTCCCTGTACCGGTCACGGCGCTGCCCGACCCACACCAGACCATCGGCATTCATCACCATGACCCCCACATTCTTGCGATAGGGCAGCTTCTCGATCTCTTCGGGGGTCATCTTGGGTGTCTCCGGCAGTTCCTGAGCCGGAAGATACTATTCTCCGAGCGATGTGAAGAGGGCGTTTCGTTTCCAAGACAGAAACGTGGTCGGCTGTGCAGGACAAAGCACCACTTGGCTGCAGGTGCGCCAACGTCTGTTTTTTAATCACAGTCTTACTGAAGGATCATTGGGATTTGCAGGCAGATTTTGAACTTCGATGTCTGTCATTGATA
>NZ_JBYNDP010000208.1:0-4599 GCF_059783535.1 Tateyamaria sp.
GCAAAGTAGATCGTGAACACAGTCGCACCAATAACCAGCCACATCACGATCCATGGAAAAGACGTGCCGGGGATCGGCGCAAAGATGAAGCTCACAAACGGTCCCGTGAAAGTGGCAAAAGCCTCATTCACACGCTCGTCCAATGATGCTGCTGCCTCCTGAGCCTGCGCAGGCAATGCAGCGACAATGAACGCCGCCAAGGTGACAATAATCGAATAAACCTTTTTCATTTTCACTATTCCTTATGCGACGACGGTGACGGGAACGCGCGCGTTCATCACAAGATTTGCTGTCGAGCTGCCGAAGATGCGCGATGTCAATCCACCGGCGCTGCTGCGAGCCACGATGATCTGACTCGCTCCTTCTTGGTGTGCAATGTCGTCGATGGTGTCAGCCACATCGCCGTGCCGTACAATTGCCCGCGCCGACAATCCGGCCTCGGTCAACGACGCCACAGCTGGATTAACGACCCGCTCAGTCGCAACTGCAATCTCTTCCTCTCGCCGTTTGTGCCGTTCTGCGTTTTCCTCTGCGGTCTGGAAAGAGAACGGCGACCATTCGATCACATAGACAATGATCAACTCGCAAGCAGTCGTTTTGGCTGCCAAATCTTTGGCAAATTCGAGGGCTTTATCCCCCGAGCTTTGCCCGTCTAGGCCGATAACTAACTTCATGAGGCTGTCCCTATTTTGTAAGTTCTTATGATCAATTCACGAGAGTGGCGTGGCACCTCCGTATGCCTGCATTATTCTGCTGCTCTGGGGGTAGGCTATGGGATAGACGCCAACCGGTCTACCACATTGACGGGAATCTTGGTTCAGTTGAACGGCCAGACTGGACGATTGCTCGAATGACGGGCGTATCAAAACACGTCTGCACATCTCGCAAAGCTCCGACCCTAAACGGAGCGTGTCACCTTACTTTGCGTCCCTGCTTCGGAAGCGCTGATACAACTTTGGCGATGCAAATGCGCCCTGTGGCAGTTTGCGGTGCTGAGCCAGTTCCAGATCCCGGCCATCGACACTGGGCCGTTTCATTGGCGCCTTTCCTTCTCGGCCGCTGCGAACAAAGCGCCCGCCAAAATCAATGGAACAGCGAGAATGAATGCCGTCGATAGCTGCAGCTTGAAAATGAACAGATCCGCCAAAAACGGCCATAGCAAAGCCACGTATTCAAACGGCGCCAGGCGCGAGGCCTCAGCATAACGAAACGCAAGGGTCATCGCGATATGGGCAAACCCGCCAAACACTCCTGCGGCGATTAGCAGAAGCAGTGTTTGACTGTCTGGGATGACCCAACCCCAAGGCAGCGTGAACAACGCACCGATCATGGAGGCCAAGACAAAATACAGCGCTATGGCACCCGGGCTTTCCGTCTTGTTCAGGCTGCGGACCATGATGAGCGCAAGAGCGGACAAGACGGCAGACGCAAGGCCAATCGTATATCCTATCAACCTTGTGCTGCTGCTGGATCCGCCATCCAATTCCGGCCAGACAAGTACGACAACACCAGAAAACCCCAGAACAAGCCCGCCCAGCCGCCATCGGGTTATTCTTTCCGAGAGCAGGAGTACCGCAGCTATGGAAACCAGCACTGGGGTCAGTTGCGCAATCAAGATGGCCTCGGCCAAGTTCAGCCGTTCAATGGCGGCAAAGGATGTGAAAAGTGCGAGTGCGCCGAAACCGGACCGGATGAAATGCGCGCCGGGTCGCTTGGTTGCCAAACCGCCTGGAAACTCATTCCTGATCCAAAGAAACAGCACCAAAGGAACAAGCGCAAAGAAGGAGCGGAAAAAGACGATCTCGCCCAATGGGACCTTGTCGCTTACGGCCTTCACGCTGACGAACATCCCTGCGCCCAAAAGGCCAGACAGCAAGCGCAGTGTAATACCGAACGCAGGGCGATCCGTGCCGCTCATTGTTGGGCGTCTTTTTCCGCCAAAGCATCCCGAAGTGCGTCCCCGGTAAGGTTGATGGCAAGAACACTGATAACCACTGCCAAACCGGGCCAGATCATTTGCAGCGGCGTTGACCGCATGTGGATACGAGCGTCCAAAAGCATCGTTCCCCATTCCGGCATGGGCGGTTGGACACCGAAACCAAGAAACCCGAGCGCAGATATGCCCAGAATGGCGCGCGCGAACATCCCGGTCCAGACGACCGTGAGCGATGGCAAGAGAGATGGCACATAGTGCCAGCGCGCAATTCCCAGAGGGGACATTCCAGCAAGTTTCGCTTGGATCACGTAGCCTCGGGTCTTCAGCGAAAGCCCAATTCCCCTGGCGACCCGCGCATATCTCATCCATCCGGTCACACTCAGCGCGAAGATCAAGCTCCATGTGCCCGCGCCCATGAGTCCAGCAATCACGACGGCAGCCACCAATTCAGGAAAAGCGAGGAATGTATCGGTTGTGCGCATAACAACCCAGTCCGCCACCTTGCCGCAAAGCGCAGCAGCCAGCCCGATGGCGGTGCCAACGCATAGGCCTATCACCGAGATCAAGAAGGCCAAACCCAAGGACCACCTTGCACCGTGCAGGAGGCGGGACATGATATCCCGGCCAAGAGCGTCCGTTCCAAGCAGATGCTCCATATTGGGTGGGCTCAGTCGGTTGGGAATATTGATCATCGTGGGCTCGTGTGGCGCGAGGGCAGGTCCAAACACAAAAAGCAGCATAATGGCCCCTGCGAGCCCGAGAACGCTACGCATCTTGATCTCCAATACGTGGGTCAAGTGTGCGGTAGATGAGATCAACAACCAGATTGACAGTGACGAATAGAAGCGCCGTCAAGACAACCACCGCCTGCACCTGTGGGAAATCGCGGGTCTCAATGGCAGACACAAGAAAGGTTCCTAACCCAGGACGCCCGAAGATGATCTCAACCATCACCGCCCCTTCGAGCAGGAAAGCCATTTCTAACCCCAATACGGTGACAACAGGGATCGCAGCATGCGGTGCCACGTGATCCCGACCAATCGCCTTCGATGACACGCCGCGGCGCTTGATAGCTGGCAGAAAGGGTTGGGCCCGTGCTTCAAGAAGACCAGAGCGAATAATTCGGGTCAGCGAAGCGGCAACGCCAAGACCGAGCGTAAGGGCCGGCAATACGGCATGGGCCGGTGTCCGTGCGCCCATGGCAGGCAGCCAGGCAAGATGGACAGCAAAGAGCAGGATAAGCAACAACCCAAGCCAGTAGGCCGGAATGGCAGTCCCAAGGGATGCGACGGCAACTGCAATCCGATCAAGCCAACCGCCTGGTCTTTTGGTGGCGATGATGGCCAGCGGTATCGAGAGAGCGAGACCGATGGCAAGACCAGCCATCGCGAGCGGCACCGTATAGGAAATTGCGGTCAGCAGGTCAGGCCATACCTCTCTGCCAGTGACGGACGATTTGCCAAAATCAAAGACAAGCAAAGGGCCGATCCAAGACCGAAAAGCAGGCCAAAACCTGACGTCGAGCCCGACCTCATCCCGCACCAGGGCGATCACTTCGTCGGTCACGAGAGCATCAAATCGCGCCATGGCAATCGATTGGGCGGGATCTCCGGGGGCATGCCATAACAGTGCAAAAGTCACCACCGCAGTGCCCGCGAGCACGATCACTGCACGCAGAAAGAGGTCAACAATACTTGTGATCATTCCACAGGCTCCAACGCTCCAAGCGCAATGGCCGCATCCCTCAAAGTTCGGCAGTACTCGGACTTTGGTGATGCCGCAAACTCCTGCGGCGTAGACACCTCTTCGATCCGGCCGGACCTTAGAACAGCGATTTCATCGGCATGGGCCACGGCATATCCCAAATCATGGGTCACGATCAGAGCGGCGAAGCCCTCTTCTTGCTGCAGGACTGCGATCAACTTCGCCGTATGCTTTTGCGTCGCGGCATCCAGAGCCGACAATGGTTCGTCGAAAAGAACAAGGGGCGGGGCGGCAATCAACGCCCTGAGAATGCCAACCCGCTGCGCCTGTCCGATTGAAACCGCACTGGGCCGTCTGTCCAAAATGCCAGGATGCAATTCGAGGCCGCTGCACAGACGTTCCAGTCGGTTGCCTGGCAACTTGAGCTTCCCAGCAGCGACTGGCTCCAAAACGGAACGGCGCAGGGACAACGACGGGTTAAAGGCAGAGCGCGGCTCTTGCATGACCAACGCTGGTTTGCAGGCTCGGACTGGTGCGCCCGCCCAAGTAATCGACCCATGCGACGGTTTCAAAAGGCCAAGGATCGCTGCGATCAGCGTCGATTTTCCGGCCCCGCTTTCACCAACGACAGCCAAGGTTTTCCCCGGAGCCAGCGAAATAGAAATACCCTCTAGCGTGACCGAGGCACCACGTTTGACCGAGACCTGATCAACCTTCAACATGGCAGAGCAAGCCAGTTTCGATGGGCCACAAGAGCCTTGGAGGGGTCCGATTGTGGGTGTTCAAGAATGTCTTTTGTCAATGCGCGTTCGACGATCCGCCCTTCGTGCATCACCATCAGTTGTGAAACGCGTCGCGCAGCCAATCCGAGATCATGTGTAATGATCATCATCGCAGTTCTGCTGCCCTGAAGATGTCGATCAAGCAAGCCCATAGTTGCAGCCGCGATCACCGGGTCC
>NZ_JBYNDP010000209.1:0-4597 GCF_059783535.1 Tateyamaria sp.
CGTGATAGAGCGCCCGCTCCCCTGCACCAACTGTCCGCGGCACCGCATGGGTCAGAACGTCCCCGACGCTGTAATCTTCAAAAAACCGGCCCGCATTTGTCTTGGCCATCACTGCTCTCCCAACTTGATATCCGGCGTGTAGTCCCCCGGTACGTCTTTCACGACGGCCTGTCCGCAGCGCATGATTCCCGCCGCGTGGTCCCATGACTGGGTTGGCGAGCCGTGCAGTTCCCACCCGGCATTCAAGGCGGCAGTAACCTTGTGGCAAAAGGCGGAAGTGTCTTCTTCGGACAAAAAGCGGTACAATTTCATGTATTTATCCCGGGAATGGCCAGACACCCAGCCAGTTATGGATCCAGCCGATCACGCCGAGCAGAACGACCGACCCAACAAGGAACATGGCGTCCTTGGCCAGCGTGCCTTCCGGCCCGCGCTGCCAGCCGGGTTCGGCTGCATTGATGATGCGCACTGTCGCAACAGCCCAAATCAGTAACCCACCAAAGAGCAGTATCGAGGCGGCATCCCCATTCACCAGCAAGTGCGCGATGGCCCAAAGGCTGAAGCCGGTCAACATGGGATGGCGCATGCCGGACACCAGTTTGCCGCGTTTGGGCGCTGGGCTGAGCAGGTAGATTGCAATCAGCATCAGCAGGTTGTTGATGTGGATCATGAACTCGGGCGGCAACCAGACATGGACGAAATCCACGCCCCGATAGCCGATGACCATCAGCACAATGGACCCGACCACCGCCACGGCGACAATCCACTTGCCCAGATCCCCCATGGAGGCCCTCCGTGTGGGTGCCGCCCGCTTGAACAGATGCGCCGACCACCACAGCGCCACACCCGCAATCAACACAATCCAATACATTGCTTATCCCTTTGCCATCTCCGCGATAGCCTCGGCCTTGGCCAATGTTTCGCGCGCTGTCACGATGTGCAGATTCTCGACGATACGTCCATCGACAACCGCCACGCCCTGACCTGACGCCTCCACCTCTTCAAAGGCTGTGATCTGACGGCGGGCCAGGTCAATCTCGGCCTCGGAAGGGGAAAAAGCGGCGTTGGTGATGTCAACTTGCGCAGGGTGGATCAGCGTCTTGCCGTCAAAACCCATATCGCGGCCCTGTTCACATTCAGCCTGCAAGCCCGCGTCGTCCTTGAAGGCGTTGTAAACGCCGTCGACGATGGCACATCCGTGCGCCTTAGCGGCCAACAAGCAAAGACCCAAGCCGGATTGCAGCGGCAGTCGATCCGGCCGGAAGCGTGTCTGCAATTCCTTTGCCAGGTCGTTGGTGCCCATGACCATGCCCTGCAGCAGGGGATGAGCCGCGATGGCAGGTGCGTTGATCATCCCCAGAGGCGTTTCCATCATCGCCCAAAGGGTGGTGTCTTCCGTGATCTCCGCCAGTGCATCAAGATCGGCAGGCGAAGAAACCTTGGGCAACAGGATCGCATCGGCGCCCATATCCTTAGCCGCCTGCGCATCATCCCGCCCCCATACGGTGTCGAAACCGTTGATCCGCACGATTTTCAACCTTGTGCCGTAGCCACCCTGCGCCAGCGCCTCGGCCAATGTGGCCCGCGCGCTTTCCTTTTCTTCGAGCGATACGGCATCTTCTAGATCGAAGATGATCGCATCCACCGGCAGTCCACGCGCCTTGTCCAATGCCCGTGGTTTTGAACCAGGGATATAGAGAACGGAGCGGAGGGGACGGTCGAGAGCCATGGCGTGCGATCCTTGCAAGTCATAAAGTTGCGCGGAAAGGGCCACTTTTTTCCAGATAGTTCAAGCGCTATTTTTCTGCGTTGCAGAAATGACGTCCCGACTCGGGTTCATTCAGCGGCCTTTCATCAAATTTTAACGACCCGCGCACGCTGCATTAACCACTATTCAAGGCTAAATCCGCACATTTGTCCCGATCCGACAGCGCGGGGAGGGCCGTTTCGGAAGGGCCGCCGAACACTTCACGGAATGCGCAAAGTGTCGGGTGTGAACCGGGGCTGCCCGGTCATCGCCGGGGTTCCGGCTGGGCCAGATGACCAGAGGTGACGCCTTCCTTTGTGAAAGGCTGAACGTGATGAAACGGATGATGAATGTGATTACAGCGGGCGTTCTGGCGCTTGCAGCTATGGTGAATGCGGCACAGGCGCAGCAGGCCCGCAATTGCGGACCCCGCGAAGTGGTGGTGAGCCGCCTGGCCGAAGGCTACGGCGAAACGCGCCAGTCCATGGGTCTTGGCGCCAACAATTCGGTGATCGAGGTTTTTGCCTCGGATGAGAGTGGATCGTGGACGATCACGGTGACAACGCCCAACGGGATGACGTGCCTTGTTGCCAGCGGCCAAGCCTATGAAACGCTTGCCGAAGCCTTGCCCGCCAAGGGAAGCGACGCCTGAACCAGCGCGGCGGACGACACGTCCGCCTTACAGTGTCCTGACAGTTCCTTGTAAGGCGCACCTGGGTGCGCCTTTGCATTGCCGGGGCTGAAAACATGCTTGCCCGCACCGTCGTAACGCGGATCATGATCCGCCATTACCCTCAACGCACAGGTGCGCGGCGAATGGTCATGCCCCATTTCTCGTCCGCGCTGAAGTCCAGTTGTTCGTAGAAGCCCCTGGCTTCTGCCGTGCGCCCGGTCAGGAGCATGATCTTGTAGCAATCCACTGCCCAAGCTGCGTCGATCACCGCATCCATCACCCGACGCCCCTGCCCCGTTCCACGATGCGTCTCATGCGTGACCACGTTCTCGACCAACGCGTAGGGGCGACCACCCTGTGTCATGTTGGGCAAAACACGAAGCGTTGCCATCGCCACCAGATGATCCGACAAAAAGGCCCCACACACCGAAGTGCCCGGGTGGTCAATCAAAGCGGCAAATGCCGAGTCCGATGCGAGCGGCTGTTCTCCGACTAGATGTCGGTACAACGTTAAGGCTTCGGCTGTATCGTCCACCGTAAGGGTGCGCGTGGTCATGTCAGGCCGTCCCAGATCAACTTCGCGCCTGTCATCACCAGCAAAACATAAGTCAACAAAAAGAATGCACGTTCCGGTACGAGGTGATGCGCCCGCACACCAAGCCACGCCCCGAGCAGCGCAAAGGGCGCCAGGGCGATGTTTGCGATCGCTGTCTGGGCCGTGAACATGCCCAGAAAGGCATAAGGCACAAATTTGAAGATGTTGATCGCGGTGAAGATCAGGACAGTGTTGGCCTGATATGCCGTCTTGGACGGGCGCAATGACAAGAGATACACGGCCGCGGGTGGCCCACCGGCGTGGCTGACGAAGCTGGTGAATCCGGCCACTGTGCCTGTTAGCGCACCGACCCATGCCGGCAAAGCGCGCGACGCTGTCCTGATCCATCCCTTGCTACGCCCCACCTGCCAGATTACGAAGCCGACCGAGATGACTCCGATCAGTACACGGAACACGTCGGGTTCCGTACGCGAGTACAACAGCGCGCCAAGCGCAACTCCGGGCAACCCGCCCACGATCATCAACGCCGACACGCGCCAGTCCCACTTGCCCCAGTACGGTTTGAGGGTTGCAGCATCGATCAGCATGAGCAGGGGCAAAACAACGCCCAGCGCCATGCCCGGTTCGATCACCAGCGCCAGAATCGACGCCGATGCAAAGGACGCACCAGACCCGAAACCGCCTTTGGAAACGCCCGCGAAGACCACCGCCGGTGCAGCGATTGCAAAAAACCACAGATCAAGGTTCACGCCCGCACGACCCTTTGAAAAACCCGCTATGGCGCACCCTTAGCGCGCCAATGTGAGTTTCACCAGCAGGTGCGCCAAGACACGCTGCGGTGCGGCACACTTGCACGGCGCCCCATCTCGCGCTAGGCACCGCGCCAGCAAAAACCCCTAGTGCGGAGATTTTCACCCATGGCCAGACCCAAGATTGCCCTGATCGGCGCCGGTCAAATCGGCGGGACACTTGCCCACCTCGCAGCTTTGAAAGAGCTGGGCGACGTCGTCCTGTTTGACATCGCCGAAGGCACACCCGAGGGCAAAGCTCTCGACATCGCGGAATCTGGCCCCTCGGAAGGGTTCGATGCCAAGCTGAAGGGCACGCAGTCTTACGCCGACATCGCGGGCGCGGACGTATGCATCGTAACGGCAGGCGTTCCACGCAAGCCCGGCATGAGCCGCGACGATCTTTTGGGCATCAACCTCAAGGTTATGAAGTCTGTGGGTGAAGGCATTGCCGCTAACGCTCCCGACGCCTTTGTCATCTGCATCACCAACCCGCTGGATGCGATGGTCTGGGCATTGCAGAAGTTCTCTGGCCTGCCAGCCGAGAAAGTCTGCGGCATGGCCGGTGTTCTAGACAGCGCCCGTTTCCGCCACTTCCTGGCCGAAGAATTCGACGTGTCGATGAAAGACGTCACCGCATTTGTGTTGGGTGGCCACGGCGACACCATGGTCCCGTCGGTCCGCTATTCGACCGTCGCAGGTATTCCACTGCCCGATCTGGTCCAGATGGGTTGGACCACACAAGAGAAACTAGACGCCATCGTGCAGCGCACCCGTGACGGCGGTGCCGAGATTGTCGGCCTTCTGAAAACCGGTTCTGCTTTCTATGCCCC
>NZ_JBYNDP010000067.1:0-22305 GCF_059783535.1 Tateyamaria sp.
GAGGACTACGAAGAAGACAAAAAGCGGCGGCTGGGACCGGATGCCCTTGAACCCAAACGACTGAAACACAAAAAGTTTGTCCGCTAAGCGGACAAACTTTTTTGGGTTTACGTTTGGGTTCAAGGCGCGCGCGTAGCGGCACCCGGTTGCATTTGAGGATCGTGCCTGACGTCGAAGCGGTCCAGAAGCATCAGATTTTTGGGATTTGCCTGACCGTCTGTGCTTCTACTAAACTTGAAAAAGTGACAGCTAGCTAGAAGGGTTCACGAATCTTCATCACGTAGACGTTCTTTGTAATGGGATCGTGCTCATTTACAGGAACGAAACCAAACTTACGCACGAGGCGCACGCCATCTGGAGTTACAGGGCGCGTGAATGCTTTGGATATCTCCAGCGAAGCTAAGAAGGTTTTTGCCATTTCAAGTGTCGCAGCGCGTCCGCGAGAGCTGCTTGCCGCTAAGCTTCCTATGTGCACTGGACAACCGCGGCGAAAGTTCTTTGCAAAGTTTCCGATTTGCAGTTCGTCACTTATGAGATCGCGGTCCATAACTGCTTTCTCACCGTTCACAGTAAGCGGCAAAAGACAAAAGTATCCAACGATTTCATCATGTCGAGTATCTACAATTTTTTTGATGCACTTAGTGTTATGGTTATAGAGCAGCCGCGTGTTGTTCTCGGTGATACGATTGCCCATCGTCTTTTGAGCAAGTTCAACAATTGCCGGAATGTCCTCTGAACGCGCGTTCCTGACGGCAATGTGTGCTAGAGTAGAAGGCTGCAATCGATAGAACGCCTGCACAAGCATCCCAATTAGTTCCACGAGTATTACAAGAACTAATAAAAGCAATAGAGCCATGGATACCCACGGTATCCATGCAACGATAGGCTCCAGCATAGGAGCATTCTCTACTATCTTTTCCTGAAGGTCCCATGCAGAGAGCACAAAAGGCAATAAGACCAAAATGGTCGCAATAATAAACTTTTTCATCTGCCCCAGGTCTTTTTCTGGGGTAAACCGCTACATTATGCTGAGACGCTTAGTCAAACGCATTTTTGCAAAAGTTAAGACCGCATAAATGCAGTACGCCACGGCTAGTCCAATTATTTGCTCGTCCAGCATATTGAAACCCTTCCAACGTATGCGAGTGCGAGATAGGGACGTAGCCCCAGTTCGTCAACAAAGTCCTAATAACAAGTACGTTGACAGTAGCATCGTTGCACCATCAACCAAGGAAAATCTGAGCGAATCAGCGAGGTTCAGCCTACCAAAGCGGTTTGAACGGCCGCTCCCGGAGCTAATGCCGCACGTTTCACAACAAATATGGCCAAACCAGCATGACCGGCAGCCCGAACGCAAACGCGATCATAAACAGCTTCGCCGCGTCGCTCACCTTACCAAACAGCCCATCGCCCCCGCCCATGGAAGCGCTTCTCGCGCACGGTTTCACGATACGCAGCCAGCCCCGCGATTGCTTTTTAATCGCTAGGGTCGGAGGCTGCACAGGCGCGTGGCGTCCGTGCAGCGCACAATTTACCTGTTGATCTGAATACTCGCGTAAGCGACCATCCCCCCATGCACATCATCGACATCTGGGTGAACTGCCCCTCCATCGATACGGCCGACGCGATCACGGACGCGCTGCTCGATCAGCAGCTCATCGCCTGTGCCAACCGCTACGCCCCGATCCAGAGTGCTTATGTCTGGGACGGTGCCATCCAGCGCGAGCAAGAGCATCCGCTGCTTCTGAAAACCCGTGCCGAGCTGGCCCAGCAGGTCGAGGACGCCGTGCGCGCCCTGCACCCCTACGACGTCCCGCCGATCATCCGGATCGAGGCCACGGCCAATGCTGACTATCTGGCATGGGTCCACGCCGTCACTCGTTCGACATAGGGTGCGTCGTTACGCCAAGTGTGCGAGGGATCTTTCGGTTCCAGGACGTGCGTTTCCAAAAGCGTAGTTGTTCGCTTCTGTAACTCACTGAAATTCCTGACCTGCGAACCTCCCCTCGCTTGGGGCATAAAACCAGGCCATCGCCAAGGTATTCTAACCATCAGATCAGACATGTTCTTTGGAAAAGTGGCTTCCGATTGAAAAGCATTCGTTAACCCGGACTTGCGAAGCTATCGCGCGAAGCAAGGGAAGCAATGATGCGAGAATACCTCAAATACGTCGCCATGGCCTGCTTGCTTCTGTTGATGGTCTTTGGTGTCTCTTTCTTCCCACCGCTCACAAGCGGCGGAAATTCAGCGGGTTCTGGTATCAGCCAGGCCGAGTATGAAGAAATTGAGGGACAAGAGCTGGCCTACTGCGAAAACAGCGCATTCGACGTTGATTGCGAGTGTTTTGCTGAAGTATCCGGTCACATCCTGTCTCAAAAAAACACCAGGGTTCCTTTCACCGTGTACCCCGACAGGGCAGAGCTTGCGAGGGGCCAAGCGTCCGGCCGGTGTTGAGGCCGGTCGTCGAATATGGGTGCCACGAACCGGTGCCGTACGGTGCTGCACTGCAGCTTCTCCAAAGCCACCGTTTAAGTGCAGCCTTATGAGGCGTTTCCAAGCTCAGGGCGCTAACCAAACACACATTTCGCTATGTCGGCCCCAGTTTTCCAAAGCTGAGTCTCAGAGCGATCACCGCTTGCAAACATCGAACTTCACTTGGCTTCCGGCTTTGATTGATTGGATGGTTGTCGCGTGACAAATAATGAGGAGTTAAGAAAAACAAGCTGCTAAAAGGCCAAAAGGCCAGCAGGATCAGCCCTTCCAACCGTTAGCAGTAAGCGATGCAGGCTTGCTTCATTAGCCGTTTCTCGGATGACTTAAAACAACTGGTGCTCCTTGGCCATCAATGCGGCTTGCGTTCGGTTTGAAACGCCGAGTTTTGCGAGCACGTTCTTGACGTGCAGTTTGACAGTGACTTCCTGTACGCCGAGATGGCGGGCGATCTCTTTGTTCGACAGCCCAATGCAGAGTTGCTCCAGCGTTTCCATTTCGCGATCCGACAGTGTGGCAAAGGCACCTGACGGCTTTGCGCGCGTATCATCTGTGCCGAAGTCGAACGGAAAGTATCGTTCACCCGACAGAATGAACTTGATCGCGTTGACCAAGGATACCGCTGTCAGCGACTTCGGTATGAACCCATGTGCCCCGTTTGTCATTGCGCTGTTGGCAACGTCGCGGTTGGCGACGCCGGACATCAACGCCACCTTGGTTGCGGGGAATAGTCCCTGCGCCTTGTCCAGCCCGGCAAGGCCGTTCATGCCCGGCATGTTGTAGTCAAGTATAAGCAGATCGACCGCGTCCAAGCCGCGCATCTTGGTCAGTGCATCATCCAGGCTGGCTGCTGTTTGCACCTGAAAGTCATCAACGGTTTCAAGATATGCGGCGATGGTGTCGCGTACGAGGTCGTGATCGTCAGCAATCAGAATGTTGGGCATGTCGGCAACTCTAATACGTCCTGCAACTTTTCAACCAAAATCCTGACGAAACCATGGCAGAACTATACTTTGGTATAGGTGCCTATGCCAATGCCCTGATGACCTGATCGTCGCGGATACTTAGAGGTGGGTCACTGGATCATCGAGGAATGAAAATGGCAAATCGTCACCGCTTACGGGCCATGACCTTTTTTGTTGTGCTGCTTTTGGGGGGCTTCACGTCGGCGATGGCGCAATCTGTAACTGGGTTGCAGATCACCGCGGAAGCCACGCAGTCTGATCCGGTCACACTCGAGCTGGCCGATCTTGACGCCTTGCCTCAGCAGTCTTTCACAACGTCCACGATCTGGACCGACGGGGCGGTCACCTTTTCTGGGGTGCCGTTGGCTGCTGTGCTGGAGTCCATTGGCGCACAAGGAACTGCGGTCGAGATGGTTGCCCTGAACGACTACAAAGTGACTATGCCGTTTGCCCAGCTTGAGGAAACCGCACCGATCATTGCCACTCGCATGGATGGCAACGTGATGTCGGTGCGCGATAAGGGGCCATATTGGATCGTGTTTCCATACGACCAGGACCCCAAGTACCAGACCGAGACGATCTATTCGCTCAGTATCTGGCAACTGAACCGGCTCAAGGTCGTGGATTGACAGCCCCCAAGCGCATAGGCTGGGATCGATTGAAGCGAGGCCACCTATGACGCAAAAGCTGAACCCTTACCGGCTTTCGGTTCTAGCAGGCATTTGCCTGCTCTTTCTTTTGTTGGCTGTGATGGTCAAAAGCCTCGTGTCGCAGGTCCAGGATCTGTCGCGCGCTGCTGGGGACAATACGCAGTGGAGCATCTCGCAGATAGACACGGAGTTTGCGAACCTTGATGCTATCCTTACGGATCAGGTCGTCGCGGGCACCCATCCCGAGGATGAGGTGCGATTGCGCATCGACATTGCTCTCAGTCGTCTCAACATCATCAATTCGGGCCGGTCGGCCGAGATCTTTGGCGAAAGCCAGCAGGCCGCAGAGCTGATCACACCCATCAACACCTTTGCAGATCGAACGATTGCTGTGCTCGATACTCCGGGGGCACTGGATGTCGAAGCCGTGGCTCAATTGCAGCGCGAGGTGCGGGAGGTCAGACCTGCCGTCAGGGACATTGCTTTGCTGGGTATACGGCTGGGGGCAGAACGGTCGGAAGCGCGGCGCGCCCAGTTTGCCAGTCAGCTGATCTGGACCGGTGGTACAGCCATTGCACTTCTGATCCTTATGGCTGCCCTGATGGTGGCGCTGGACAGGTTGTTGCTGCGTGCCGCCCGGCGCGATGCGGCACTGTCAGCGTCGTCAAAACAACTGTCGTCGACCGTCGCGGCCTCTCTTGATGCCATCGTCACTGCGGATGTTGAGGGACGGATCATCGGATTCAACCGCGCGGCTGAAAGTGTACTCGGCTGGCAGCGGGACGAGATAATTGGCCTGACCATGGAAGAGACGTTCATTCCACACCGGATGCGGGATGCGCATCACAATGGCATGCGGCGCTATCTGAAAACCGGCCAACCGCGGGTCGTGGATGCCGGGCGAGTGGAGCTGGCTGCCTTGCGGAAGTCAGGCGAGGAGTTTCCAGTCGAGTTGAATATCACGACCGCACAGAACGGTGATGATGTCACATTCATTTCCTATATCCGTGATATAAGCGAACGGAAGATCAATGAGCAAAAGCTCATTGATGCAAGAGACCGCGCCGAACGCACGGACAAGGCAAAGTCACAGTTCCTGGCGGTAATGAGCCACGAGATGCGCACACCATTGAATGGCATTTTGGGTGTGCTCGACCTGCTGAAGACAACCTCCCTGAACGATCAACAAACGCGCTATGCCAATATCGCGACCTCATCAAGCGAGGTGCTGCTGGAGCATGTCAACGAAGCGCTCGACATCACTCGAATAGAAACGGGCAATCTGCAGCTGAACCTGCAGGAATTCCGGCTGACTGCTCTGATGCAAGGCGTGATCGACATGTTCGAACCATTGGCGCAGGAAAAGGGGCTGTCGATCACACTCGACATCGCGCCTGCGATGCGTGGACCGTATCTTGCCGATGCAGGGCGTATCCGGCAAATCCTGACCAATCTGATTGGCAACGCGATTAAGTTCACCGAGCAGGGTGGCATCACGGTCGATGTCACAGGAATCCACGGGCCTGATACGTCTTCCCTGCGCTTTGCAGTCACGGACACAGGCATTGGTATTGCAACCGATCAACACGAACTGGTGTTCGAGGATTTCTTTGCCCATGCCCCTGCTGAGGGACGGCAGGCGCGCGGTGATGGCCTGGGGCTGTCTATCTCACGTCGCATCGCCCGCGCTATGGAAGGGGATGTGTCAGTCAAAAGCGCCGAGGGCGAAGGCTCGACCTTTGTTCTTTCTCTGCCCTTGAAACGCAGTGAAACCGTCTCGGTCAGGGCACCCACGACTGCCGAGATTAACCAAACCAATCACAAGGTCTGTTCGGTTCTGATTGTCGAAGACAATCCGATCAATCGCAATGTTCTGAGCGATATGCTGCATTCGATGGGGCATTCCGTACAGGAGGCAGTAAACGGCGCCGACGCCATCGAACGGGCCAAGACAACCGCGTTCGATGTCATCTTTATGGATATCAGCATGCCTGTCATGAACGGCATCGAAGCGACCCGGCATTTGCGGGCAGATGGCGACAGGAATGCAGACACTTTGATTGTCGGCTTGACCGCCCACGGACGCGAAGAATACCGCGAGCAAGCTGTTGCTGCCGGTATGGACCGCTTCCATACCAAACCTATTCGGCTGGACGCTTTGCAGAGTGTGCTGTCCGAAGTGTCGGCAGGCCCAATCTCCAAATTGGATGGTGCGCAGTACCCCGAAGCGTTGAAAGAAATGATCGACCTGCTGGGCCCCGACAAGGTGCGAGCCACAGCGGACGCCTTTTTTCATGAAATGGTGAATTTGTTCGATCTATTGCGCGCGCAAGGCAGAACATCCGATCAGGCCACGCTGGCCGAGGCAGCGCATAAGGCAAAAGGTGCGGCGTCGCTGCTGGGCCAATCGGATCTGGAAGCGATCCTTTTCGACATGGAAACCCAGGCGCGCGCTGAGATCCTGGAGGACCACGAGTCTTGGGTGCGTCATCTGAAGACGGAAAAGGAAGCGTCTCAAAACCGGCTGAATGCGGCATTGCAGCACGCCTCTCAAGTTCCATAAGCACAGGTGCCCTATCCTTTGGGATAGTTCTGCTCTTCCAATTCCCCGAGGCCTATACCCCCTCACCCCAGCGCGCAGCGGATCAGACGCGTAAATCTTTGTTCATCTTGTAACGGGTCGCCTGGAGGGGCCCATTTGAGGGAACAAAGACATGGAATATTCAAAAGACATTATTGTGGTTGGCGGCGACGGTTTCTGCGGTTGGCCCACGGCTCTGCACCTATCGGCACAGGGGCACAACATCACCATCGTTGATAACCTGTCGCGCCGTGACATCGACACGCAGTTGGGGGCGGATAGCTTGACCCCAATCGCGTCCATGGACGATCGCATTGCTGCATGGAAAGAGCATACTGGCCGGGCCATCCGTTTTGAAAACATCGACGTTGCCCGTGATTTTGAAGCTGTGGTGGCCTTGCTGACCGACATCAAGCCCGACACAATCATCCACTTTGGCGAACAACGCGCCGCTCCCTATTCGATGAAGGGCGTGAGCGAAAAACGCTATACGGTCGACAACAATATTTCCGGCACACACAACCTGCTTGCCGCATCGGTCGAGCTGGGCCTTGATCCACACTTTGTCCATCTGGGTACCATGGGCGTCTACGGCTACGACGATGATGGACTGGAAATTCCCGAGGGATACCTGCCTGTCTACGTCCCTGGCGATGACAAACAGATCATGAAGCGGGACATCCTGTATCCGACAAATCCCGGCAGCGTGTATCACATGACAAAGTCCATGGATCAGTTGCTGTTCCAGTTCTATGCCAAGAATGATCGGCTACGCATCACGGACCTGCATCAGGGCATCGTGTGGGGCACCCAGACGGAAGAAACCCGTCTTGATGAACGCCTGATCAACCGCTTTGACTACGATGGCGACTATGGCACCGTCCTGAACCGTTTCCTGATGCAGGCCGTGGTGGGCCACCCCCTGACGGTGCACGGCACCGGCGGCCAAACCCGTGCGTTCATCCACATTCAGGATACGGTGAAATGCCTTGCCTTGGCCGTTAACAACCCACCCGCCAAGGATGGCAAAGTCGCAATCCTGAACCAGATGACCGAAACCCATACAGTGCGGGCATTGGCAAAACTGGTGGCAGATGCATCGGGTGCATCCATCGCCTATGTGGACAATCCCCGCAACGAGGCGGCCGAGAATGATCTGCGCGTCTCGAACAAGACCTTTCTCTCTCTGGGTCTGCAACCGGTCACGCTGGCACAAGGCCTCATCGACGAAACGCAGCAGATCGCGGCCAAATACGCCGACCGTTGCATTCGCCGGATGATCCCCTGCGTGTCGACGTGGACCGAAAATCAGCGCCCGGGCGTCGTCCCTCCGAAACCACGCAAAGCGGCCTGATCAACACCTTCTCACGCGGTGCTCGCTTGGAGGTAGGCGCCGCGCGAGAGGGATATCTCAAATCCAACCAACGGTGACAGCCATGCGTATGATCGGCATTGGACTTATGGGGTTTTTGTTGGCAGGCGTTGCCCTCCTGCTTTCAACCATGAACATTCTGGAACAAGGTCAACACATGATCCGGCAGATCGTAGCCGGACCGCAGCTTGTGTTCGAACATCGCCTGGCAGCTTCGGCAGAGGGCAACGACACGGCTGAAATTCTTCGATCCAACCCGGATCACCCTGTGATCCTGGCTGGTTTTCCTGCCTACCAAAGCGTCGCGTTCACCTTCCCCCAAGATGCACGCCCGACGTCCGGATACCTCCAAATCAATGCAACAACTCAGGTGCTGGCCGGAGTGGAAGGCGTGCTGCGCATCTCGATCCACAATTCCCGCCGGGGCGAGCTGTTGCTGCGTCCGGGCGAGGCGGGACGGTCCCTGCAAATTCCGTTGTCACTGTCGGATTTTGCGGGTGACCAGCTGGTCGTCTCTTTCTCACTGCAAGGCACTGACACCCAACAGCAGTGCGGACCAGAAGACGGTATTGCCGCAATCGTCGAGATCGAGACGACCAGCGCTCTTCACCTCACATTGAAAGAGCCACTTGTCAGTGCCCGAGATCGCGTCCACGCGTGGGGCGACGTGGTTCGGGTGTCGTGGCCAGCATGGCTTCAACAGGACGAGCAATTGCGCCGTCTGTTGCTGGGCGTGGATGCAAAGCGGCATGGTTTGCGTACCCTGTTCATGGCGGCAGGTGAAGAAGACGCACTGACTACAGTTGCCCTACGCGAAGCGTTGGCATCGGTTTCCGGCGCTTCTGTACCCACCGTGGACGATCCCCAATTCTTGGCGCGGAGCGGCGTGAATGCTGGTGTGCGCAGGTTTCATCACGCCACCTCATGGCGCGCACGCTACACGCTTGAAGACGGTGGCAAGCAACGCATTCCGGCTCATCTGGATATGCGATTGGCTCTTGGCGATCTCTTTGGTGATCACCTGTGGTCACTCACGGTGACACTGAACAATCGCCTGCTTCTGCAGGACAGTTTCAAGGCAAAACGAAGGGAATACGGGGTCCGTATCGATCTGCCAGCAGGCTGGCAAAGGGCACACAACCAGATTGAAATCGTTGCCACCACTACGGCGCAGCGAGAAGGAGTGTGCGATCAAGGCCCCGAGCTGGTGGCAGAGATGCTGCCCGAAACGCAGTTGGTGTCAGGCGAAGATGTTTACGCAGGACCGATTGATGACCTGCGCACGATGCTTGCAGCGCTGGATCCCATCCATGTTTCTTTGACGGCGTCGCTGACTGCGGTGCAAGCAGAACAGGTTGCCGGTTGGTTGGCGCAGATCGCACCGCCATCTGCCACTCTAAAACCGGTGCGGCAGACTGCACACATTGTCATAGTAAACCCGGGTGATCTGCGCCCGTCGTTGCCGCCGAATGGACCAGTATGGGTTCTGACCCAAGGCGCTGACGCAGGCGCCGTTGATCTGCGTCCTGTGCGATCAAGTCAAGATCTGCCCCGTACACGCACCTTCTTGCTGATCGCCCCGGCTGGAATCGAAACGAACGGGGTGGCGTCATGACCACCGCAGAGGACAAGCGCGAACAGATCAACTACATCTCGGTCGACAGTGCACCAAAGCGGTTCGCAGGCCCTGTTTCCGAGTGGCAGGCCCCACGCATGTTGGTCGTGTTCACCGTATTGGCGACCGTTCAGTTGTGGCTGGTGAACACCGACGGAGTTGCCCAGATTTTTCCTAATCGTGACTACGTCTTTTCCCAGCATACCGGTCGCCATTCCATCGCGATCCGTATCTTCCTGATTTCGTTCTTTATAGCCTTTGCGGCCTTCAGTTCTGGCGACGCACGTGGCCGTGTACTTTTCGGGTTGGACATGGTGCTGACCTTTCTGGCTGGCAGTGCCGTGTTCGATCTGGCCAATGCAACCGCGCACCACCTGATCGGATCGTCTTTGTCGCTACACTTCAGCGCGATAACCTCAGGGCTGTTCGGCTTTGCCGTCTATTCCTTCAAGCTGCTGGAGCGCGGGTTCATGCCGGCCCGTATCCGGATCGAACATGTTCCTGTCAGCCAACTCCGGGCATTTCTCCGTCTTGGCGTGACCATCGTGATCGCGGCCTGTGTCGCTGTATGGGTCGGCGGGATGGACCTTTACCTTGTGCAGGTGATGCGAGACTGGACCCTGCTGGGCGGGATTGGTCCGGGCGTTTTCTTGTTCCTGCCCGTCCTGTTCGGGCAGCTCTATCTGCTGGCAATCTACGACGTGCTGACAGCCAAGACGCCAGAGTTCAAACCGGCCGTGTCGGTCATCGTGCCCGCACACAACGAAAGCTACATCATCCGCGACACGATCAACGCCATGGATCGCGCGGCTGCCCACTATGGCGGCGACGTTCACATCCTGATCATGAACAACAATTCTACGGACGATACCGAAGAGATTGCCCGTGAAACACTGAAGGCCTGCAAGGCGGCCAAGGGACGCGTGATCAATGTGCCCAAACCCGGAAAGTCCAATGCGCTCAATGCAGGGCTTGATGCGTGCGAAACCGAGTTTCTGGTGCGCGTTGATGCGGACACGTTGGTGGGCGAAGATAATTTTACCCGCGCCATGCCGTATTTTACGGATCCAAGCGTCGGTGTCGTGGGTGGTGTGCCCGTGCCCCCGGGCGGTGCACTCTTTGATCGGGCCCGCTTGCTCGAGGTGCTGGTCAAACACGGCTTCTATTCCGTCGCGATGGGTGCTGTGAACGGTGTCGTGGGCATCCCCGGTATGTTTGTGGTCTACCGCACACATCATCCCCGGCGCCTCGGCGGTTTCGTCGAAGGGATGAATGGCGAAGACACCGATATCTCGCTGCGTATCGGCGAACTGGGCTTTCACTCGGTGGTGGATCCCAAGCTGCGCTACGTGTCCGAGGTCCCGTCATCCTACAGTCACATGCGTGAACAGCGGATGCGGTGGTTTCGGTCGATTTATCACATCTCATCGCGATGCCGGGACTTGATCTACGGTGGCGGCAAAACACTGCGCGGCAAGGTAATCCTGCCTTACATGCTGATTAATTCGGCCCGGCGGGCCATGCTGGTGCCTCTGATCATCTTTGGCAGCCTCGAATGGGGCTTGGGCTTCAACGCTGATAGCCCAATTGTTTGGCAATCCATCGTGGCAGTTACCACGGGCGCTCCGGCAATCATGGCGATTGTAGCCTCGTTGCTGAACGGCGTTCCGAAGGGCGTCCTTGCCCTGCCAGAATACCTGATTTTCCGCGTTCTACGCGCCTATTTCACCCTCGAGTCTATGCTCAGCATCCTGATCGACGTCCGCGCCGAAGACCTGGAGCGCGTCATCCGTCTCGACATCATACCGGACAAACCCATTCGCGTGGCCTGACGGTCGCATCAAGTGCCCGAGCAAGGGCGCGTATAACCCAAAAATGAGGAGTAGAAACTATGCCACGACACATCTACGGCACACCTGAGGCGGATACGATCTATGGCGGTGCAGGTCCCGACCGGATCCATGGCAAAGCCGATGACGACATCATCACGTCTGGCAACAGCGCCGACCAGATCTATGCCCAAGCTGGCGAAGATTCGGTCGATGCCGGGGCCGGTAGCGACACGGTACGCGGCGGAGCGGGGAACGATACGGTAAACGGTTCTACGGGCAGTGATCGGTTGTTCGGTGGTTCAGGACATGACGTTCTGATCGGTGGTGAAACCAGCGGTTCAGGCGGTGGTTCAGGCGGCGGGATTGACGACCGCCTATGGGGTGGCTTGGGCGATGACCAACTGGACGGCGGGTCCGGCAACGACCGGCTCTATGGTGGTGAAGGTGCCGACACCATGATGGGCGGTGCTGGCCTCGACAGACTGTATGGAGGCACCGAAAACGACCTGATGCATGGTGGGGGTGCCAATGATCGCCTGATCGGCGCCGCGGGCGATGATACATTGCAAGGCGGTGAGGGCTTTGACCGGCTCTATGGCGGAACGGGGTCTGACGTATTGTTGTCAGGCACTGGCTCAGACAGCCTCTACGGCGGCGGAGGCAGTGATGCCCTCGAGGGTGGTGCTGGCGACGACAGGCTGCATGGCTCGGAGGGTGCCGATACGCTCTCGGGTGGTGTCGGCGAGGACATGCTCTATGGCGGTGTTGGCAGCGACGATATTGATGGCGGCGCCGGAGCGGATCAAATCTGGGCAGGCGATGGTGATGACATTGTCGTCGGGGGCGACGGTGACGACCGGTTGGGCGGTGCATCAGGAAACGACCAGCTCTTTGGTGGAAATGGGTCTGACACGCTGTACGGACGCGCCGACGATGATCTCTTGTCGGGTGGCGCTGGCAATGACGCAATGCTCGGTGGTCAGGGTGCGGACACCCTATTTGGCGACGGTGGTGCGGATGACTTGCGCGGAGGCGCAGATTCCGACGAATTGTTCGGTGGCGCTGGCAATGACCTGCTGCATGGGCAGCAGGGCAATGACATCCTGAATGGCGGCGCTGGTATGGATACGCTTAACGGTGGAAACGGTGTTGACACCCTCGATGGGGGCGCTGGCGGCGATGCACTGAACGGCGGTGCAGGTACCGATCTTTTGCTTGGAGGCGCAGGTCAGGACATTTTGGAAGGGTCCTGGGGCAATGACACGCTGGACGGTGGTGCCGGGGGCGACATCTTGGATGGGGGCACCGGAAACGATGTTCTTTCGGGCGGCAGCGGCCGCAACACCCTCACCGGTGGTCAAGGCAGCGACGTCTTTGTTTTCCACGCCAGCAACAACTTCTTTCGTGATGAGATCACCGACATCAACATCTATGGCGGCAACGCGGATGTGATCGATCTGACTGGCTTCAGCTTCGGTACCTCTGTTTCCGATATCCAGGCTTGGACCGCAGAGCATATTGAACAGCGCGAAAACGGAGACGTGTTGATCTCTTTGACGGGTTCACAAAGCGTTCTGATCTGCGATCACGCCGATATCGGAGACGCCTTCTTGAATGGCTTGGTTGACCTGCTGATTTTTTGATCGATCCAAGGTGGCGCCCGAACAGGGCGCTGCCATAAATTGAAAGGGAATGTCACATGTTTTCCATTCTTGGATCCCTTGTTTTGGTGCTGATGCTGTCGTCGGCTGTCAACGCTGACGTCAGCCGTTCAGAATACAACGCGATAAAGTTGCAGGAGGCGCATGATCCGGAAGCCGCCTTTGGCGCAATGCTGGGGTTGGCGCATGCCGGGCACATCCCCGCGGCCAATCGGGTTGGATACTACTATCGCCATGGCGTCGGGACATACAAAGATTTGACGGCCGCACGCCAGTGGTATCGGCTCGCCTCGGCAGGCGGCCATCGTTGGGCTTTTGCGTCGCTGGCGCGGGTGGAATTGGCATTGGGCGATACAGATGTCGCATTGCGTCTGTTGCAACAGGCCGCGCGCGATCAGCACCCGGGCACGGCGCGGCTGCTGGGTACGGCGCATATCGATCGGGCATTTGGTGCGGAATCAGATCCAGCCTTGGGACAGCATATGCTGGATGCTTTGGCACGTGACGGCGATGCAAACGCCGCCCGCGATCTTTTGTTAAGATACAATTGGAACCGTATTCGCGGACAAGCCCCGGATTACATTGTAGACCGCGTCGTGCAAACCGGTCTCGAGGGGGACGCACGCTTTGCAGAAGCGGCACTGGTCTATTTGACCCGCGCGCAAGACAAACGGAGCCAGATCACCCGGCAGCGCGAAGCCCTGATAAGTGTCCCCGGCATCCAGCGGCGCACGCTATTGATGGAACGGGTTAGGCTAGCCGCTGATGTTTACCCGGGTCGGTTCTGGATCGAGACCGAAAAGGTGCTGCAGGACGCCGAAACCGAACACTATGCGCGCGTTGCAAGTACAGCCTTTTGGATCAACAAGAACGCTTGGGTTCGTGTACTTCAGAAGGAGCTGCGCGGCCTTGGCTACTATTCGGGCCGTATCAACGCAAAGATGACCGCACGGACCGTAAGAGCCCAGAACAAATTCTGCAAAGACAGAGGCATATGGGAATTCTGCGCATCAGGGCCGTTGCGCAGTCAAACTGTGCGAGCCGTGGCAGATGCAATCGCCATGGCGCATGATCGCGGCTAGCCACAGGGCCAGAGTTGTTGTGAACGGGGACTATCGATTGAAAATCCATTCAGAGTGGTTGCGGCAGAAACGCTCGATATGCACTGTCTGCCCGCTGTCTCTTGAGTGCCTTGAGAGCATCATGGCGCGCCGTCTGGAATTGGTGTTCTCGCCTCACTAGGGTCCGGACCGAAGCCGCCGATTGATTTCCGCAACCGAACTTCCGTTCAGTGTGTTTCGCGAATACAACTAAAAGTACCAAGGCCAGCAAACCGAAACTCGCTGCGCTGCAGAAGCTGGGCACGGCCAGTTAGGCCACCTGCTTAGGCGCCTAACTCATAGGAAAGCGGTGCTAAGGCATCTATTCACTGCCGACCAATCCCATCGCCATTTCCGCAATCTCCTCAGCATGCTCGTAGAGCGCCAGCTGTGCTGATCCGCTGAAGATACAGCCGTCGACGCCGTCGAGCTTCTTCTCAAGCGAAGCGACCTCGGAAGCTGGCAGAAACGTGTGGTCCTCGCCGTGAAAGAACCGCACAGGCGCAGCCGCGCGGACGGCGTGAAGATTAGCCGACCAATCGGCGCCCCAATAAGCGATGTCACGCGCGATCTGGGACGGATCGAGGAAGCAGTATTCGATGTTGCTTCGGATCGTCTCGCGAAATTCGGGATCAACGATCTTCTTGGCGTCAGTTGGACTGTCCTGCACAAAATACCTGACAATTTTTTCTTCGCCAAAGCGACTGGATCGAAAGATGCGGGCCGCGGTGCGATAGCCGAGGGAAAGAGCCGACTGGGCGTAACGCGCTGCGAAAAAGCTTCGCTTGATCGTCGCTGGCGCCGTTTCGAAAGATGAGAACTTAACGATCGGTGCCCCCGTCGAAATCAGCGTGAGACCGCCGATCTCTTTACCTGAAGCGATAATGCGCGTCGCGGCGTCGGCGGCGAGGATACCGCCCTCTCGATGGCCGGCGATGACTGCGCTCGGGCCCGCTTCGGTCCAAAGTGCATCCAGCCAATCGTCAAGTAGGGCTGCGTTCGCATCGCCGTTCTGGCGCGCGTCGCTGCGAAAACCTGGGCGCGCGGGTGCGATCACGCGAAAACCGGCACCCGCAAAGGCGGCGCGCACTTGCGCGGTCTCCTCCGGTCGCGATGAAGTGGTGAAGTAGATCAGTGGGCGGCCCGCACCGTAGCGGACGACTTGCAGCGTTCCGCCCGGGCCCTGCAATTCGATCGTTTCGAAATCGACTTCGCAGCGTGCGTCTCCGGACGGCGCGCGTTCGTTGGTTGCTTGCCTGATGAGCGTCAGCAGTTGCACGAGCTCGGTTTGCCGCCGCGCCCCGGTTTTCTGCAGCAGGGCTTTGATATGGCTACGGATCGTGGCGAGGCTGCGATCGGCCTCTCCAGCTATCTCCTGCGCTGTACGGCCTTCGAGAAGGCCTTTGGCGACCCGCAGTTCGGCGTCGCTAAAACCGAAGCGGGCGTTCAGATCGTCCGCGAAAGGGTTGTCCCAGTCGATTAGGTTGAGCATAAACGCTCGCTCTGCGCTCGGATGCTGCGCCCTGATGAGTTCGCTGACCTGAGACTCCAGCGCGAGGTACACGCGCCCGCCGGGCGCACTCTGGCAGCGAAAGGCACCGAGGGGGCGGTCACCGAACTCTCCATCCGCGCGCCGTCGCGACGCGATCAGATACGCCACGTCGAGATGGCGCGCTTCGACGAGAGCCGACGCGGCCGCGTTCATGGCGACGACCGTTTTCGCCGCGTCCAACAGGATCGTAGGTGCCTGCGCAGCGTCCAGCGCGGTCTTTTTCGGTGCCACGGCGTCGAGGGTGGCGGCAGCGGAGAGCGCTTCGCCGAACTTCGGGTCGAGGATTTCGAACGCTTCGCCAGATCCATTAAAATGCTCGTCGCACCAAGCGTCCCACGCGGCGAGCAGCTCGTCGAAACGCTGCGGCTCGATCGCGGCCCCGTAGGCCTTGGACACAAGATCCAGCGTTTTGTCGGCTTTCTGCACCGTCATGGTGTTCTTTTAACGCGGTTTTCTCCAAAAGCGAGTTGTTATTTCTCGCGGGCCGCGCGGCATCGCTCGCTTGTAAGAAATGGTATCCGGCCCCCGAGAATCCCCAATATTGATGATTGAGGGAGATCAATCGAAAGACCTAGCCTCCCCGCATTGGAGAATGCGGTCGCGATTTGGCGGCGACTGGCGGTGCGTCGTTGACGCACAATACCGCCAGGAACGGGAGGAATTTCATGGTCAAGGTTTCAGCGGGCGCCCGCATCACGGGGTCTTTCGGGTTCGAAGAGTTTGGCGCTGGCCTCTCGATCGGAGACTTCAACGGCGACGGCGCCGCCGATCTCGCGATCAATTACCGCGTCATTGGATCTTCGCGGAACGACAGCTCCAGCACGATCCAGGTCATCTACGGCGGCGACGGCGTTCTCGAGGGGGAATTGGAGGCGGCGCGCCTTGCCGGAGGCGACGTGACCACGTCCGGCGTGTTTGACATCGGTGTTGGGATCGACGTCGCTGGACCGATTTCGTTCTCGGATGTGAATGACGACGGGTTCGACGATCTTCTCATTGGTGCGCCGCGCGTGCGCTTCGACGACTCGGCGACCGGTGGGATGGGATATGTGCTTTTTGGACGGGCGGACGCCACGTTCGATTTCGGCATCTCCAACCTCACCAACGGCGTCGACGGTCAGGCGTTCTTCGTCAGCGGCGGGCGGAACGCCGGCAGCGCAATTGTCGATCTCGGCGATGTCGACGGGGATGGGGACGCCGAGTTCTTCGTCAGCGCGCCCTTCACTCCGGCGCCGGGCGGCTCTGTAAGCTCCGGCCTTGGGTTCGTTTTCGACCGGAGTTCCGATGCTGTGACGGACCTTTCGGGCGCGTTCGACGGCTCGGCCTTGTCGGACGCCGTCGTCATCTTCAGCAGCGAGCGCGCCTTCATCGCAGAGGGCGCGGCGGCGCTTGGCGATGTTAACGGCGACGGGCTGGTGGATTTTCTCCTCACCGGCGCAGGCGCGATCGGCGCAGCGACGAGCCTCTTCGCGCGCAATAGCGGCGAGGCCTACCTGATCTACGGCCAGAGCGGCGGTCTGCCGGACGAGATCAACGTCGCACGGCTCGACGGTCAGGCCGGCACGAAGATTCTCGCGACCGACATCTTCGCGGTCGGCAAACAAGTGACCTCCGCCGGCGATGTGAACGGAGACGGGCTGAATGATTTCATCCTGATCGACGCAGGGCCTGCCACGGATGATCCGGCCTTCTATCTCGTCTACGGCCAGAATGGCGGGTTCGGGGCGGAGTTCGACCTTTCGACCTCAGACGGCGTCAGCGAGCTCGGCGGCGTCGCCTCCGTGAGCGTAGCGTCGGGCATTGACATGGCGGCGGTTGGCGACGTGAACGGGGACGGGTTCGACGACGTCCTTGTCTCGCGCGCGGCAGGCGGATCGAATAGCGGGGGGGAGATCGCGCTTCTTTTCGGCTCGGCGAGCGGGCTTGGCGACAATGTCGATCTCGATGCGATCCCGCCCGGCGCCGGATACCGTTTCATCGCGGGTCCGGACGATTTCCGTGCCGGGTTTGCGGTCGCCGGCGGCGGCGACGTGAATCAAGACGGGGTGAGTGACTTCGTCATTGGGTCCCCCTTCTACAACCCGCCATCCAACGCGGAGTTCGAGTTCGACGCGCCGGGCGCGACCTATCTCATTTATGGCGGGGCTGAGCGGCTCGCCGCGCTCGACGCGCTGGATGGGGATGACGGGCTGATCGCCCTCGCCAACGTCGTACAAGACATAGAGATCGACGGCACGGCGGAACCAGTCGCCTACAGCCTCGGCGCAGACTTCACGATCATGGAGCGGAACGGCGAAGACACGCTCTTCGCAGTCACCGTCACCCGCACCTCTGGGCAGGGCGCGGCGGAGATCGCGCTGGCGGTCTCAGGCGAGGCGACGATCGCCTCAGACGACATTGCGCAGGTCGGCGGATCGACCATGTTTGCAGATGGAGAGACAGAAACGACGGTTATCTTTCGCCTCAAGGACGACGCGCTCGCTGAGGCTACGGAACAGGCGATCTTCGACCTTTCGATCGTTGGGTCTGACGTGCCCGGCGTCGTTTTGGAAGGCCAGCTGGTTGCGACCATCGAGGATGACGACGCACCCGCCGTCTTCGACCTCGGCGCCGACTTCACGGTGGCGGAACGGAACGGGGAGGATGTGAAGTTCGCGATCAACGTCACCCGCTCTAACGGCAATGGCACAGCGGAGGTGGCGCTGACGCCTTCCGGCTCCGCTGACGCATCGGGTGCGAACGCCGACTTCGTCCGCATCGGCGGCTCGGGTTTCTTTGACGACGGAGAGACGGAGACGTCGATCCTGTTCCGCGTCGTCGACGATCTGCGGGTGGAGTTCGCGGAGGAGGCGATTTTCGACCTCTCCGTCACCGCATCCGACGCTGCAGCCGAAGTGGCCGACGGGCGACAGGTGGTCACGATCCGGGACGACGACGAGATTTCATTCTTTAGCCTCGGTCAGGACTTCACTATCGCGGAGCGTGACGGCCAGGACACAACCTTCGCCGTCACCGTCACCCGGACCTTTGCGGAGGGCGCGGCGGAGGTCGCACTGACGACTTCGGGGAGCGGGGCCGCTGACGCCTTCCTTTTCCTCGGCGACGCCACCTTCGCGGATGGCGAAACGGAAACGCAGTTTCTCTTCCGCCTCCTCGATGATCAGGTGCAGGAACCGACCGAGGAATTCATCCTCGACCTCTCTGTCGTCTCTTCCGACGCCGCGGCAGAGGTGGCGGACGGGCGGCAAGTCGTCTCCATCCTCGACGACGACACACCGGTTACCTTCAGCATCGATCCAGATCGCAGCTTCACGGAGGGGACTGGGGCGGACTCCCAGTTCACGACCTTCGTTGAGCGCAGTTCGGGCGAGGGCGAGGCGGTGGTGAACCTCACACTCGGCGGCACGGCGACGGGTTTCGGGCCGAACCGGGATTATGAGCTTCTGGACACCTCTGTCACCTTCGCCGATGGCGAGACGCTGAAGGCGGTGCGCGTGAGGCTGGTCGCGGACGCCATCGATGAAGCGGACGAGACGATCAGCCTGGGCCTCAACGTCGTTTCCTCCGTCGGCGTCGCAGTCGTGGAGGACGGGACGCAGATCATTACGATTGAAGACGATGACGCGACCGCCTTCTTTAACATCACCGCCCCCGCAGAGGTGATCGAAGGCAGCTCTGTCAGCCGCGAGTTCACAGCGACGATCACCCGCAGCGACGGTTTCGGGGAGGCTGTCGTCGAGGTTTCAACCGGTGGAACCGTGTCGTCTACCGGCGTCTTCCGCGATTTCGAGCTTCTCGACCCCACGGTCGTTTTCGCGGACGGGGAGCTCACGAAAGACGTTCGTGTGCGCCTGATCGGCGATGTGGTCGATGAACCAGATGAGACGCTGACGCTCAACATCGATGTCGTCTCAGCTGATGCGGGGTCCGTCGTCGTCCAGACCGGTCAGGCTGTCGTTACCATCCGCGACGACGACGAAGCTGCGATCACCGGTACGGGCGAGGACGATGTGATCGCGGGTGGGACCGGCGCAGATAGGATCTTCGGCGAAGACGGCAACGACCGGATCTTTGGTAGCGCAGGCGATGATTTCCTGAACGGCGGCCTCGGCCGAGATAGCATCTTCGGGGGGGCCGGCGACGACACGGTACAAGGGAGCGGCGGCCCGGACCTCATCTTTGGCGGCTCCGGCAACGATAGCCTCCTCGGTGAAGACGGCATGGACATCATCCGGGGCGGCTCCGGCGACGACAGCATAGCGGGCGGTTTCAGCGACGATTCCCTTTCAGGCGGGTTCGGCACAGACGAGATCAGCGGAGGTGAGGGCGACGACATCGTCACGGGCGGCGCGGGCAACGATACGCTCACTGGCGACGGTGGCGACGACCGGGTGATCGGCGGCTCCGGCAACAACCAAATTTTCGGTGGCGCGGGAGCGGATACGCTCAGCGCCGGTTTCGGCGACGATCTCATTCAGGGCGGCTCCGGCGATGACTCTGTCTTCGGCGGCGGCGGCGCGGACGTTCTGACCGGCGACTCCGGCGACGATTTCATCTCCGGCAGCGCGGGCGATGATTTCATCTTCGGCGGCTCCGGCGAAGACACCCTTAGCGGCGGGACAGGTGACGACAACGCGGTTGGCGGCGGCGGCAACGATTGGATTCTCGGGCGGCTCGGAGACGATTCCCTCTTTGGCGGCGAAGGCCAGGATAACCTTTTCGGCGGCTCCGGCGACGACAGCCTGAAAGGCGACGACGGCGATGATGCGCTCTTTGGCGAAGCAGGCAACGATACGCTGGAGGGCGATGAAGGTGATGACGAGATCACGGGCGGCTCTGGCGAAGACATTCTGAACGGCGGCCTCGGCGACGATGAGCTTGATGGTGGCCGGGACGACGATAGCCTGTTCGGCGGCGAGGGCGATGACAACCTTGCGGGTGGGTTCGGCGACGACCTTTTGCAGGGTGGTTCCGGTCGGGATGAGTTGAACGGCGACGGCGGCGATGACGCGCTGAACGGCGAAAACGGGAACGACCTGCTCTTCGGCGGAAATGGCGACGACACGCTCATCGGGGGCGAGGGGATCGACTCCCTGCGCGGCGGTTCAGGGGATGATGAAATCCTCGGCGGCTCGGGCCGCGACATCCTCCGCGGCGATGCTGGCGACGATATCCTCTTCGGCGGTTCCGGCGACGACCTGATCCAGGGAGGTCGGGGAGACGATACGATCTTCGGCAATACCGGCTCGGACGTTCTGTTCGGGGACGCGGGGCGCGACGTGTTCGTCTTCTTCGAAAGCTCCGGCTCGGACCTGATCGCGGATTTCCAGAATTTCCGTGACAAAATCGAAATCAGGAGCGGTGCGGAGAGTTTCAGCGACCTTCAAATAACGGCCGTCGGGACGAGCGCGATCATCACCTTCGGTTTCGCCGAAATCGAATTGGAGCGCACGCGCTTGAATGAGCTGGACGCCTCGGACTTCATCTTCTGAGCAAACTTCAAGGCGGTTTCGAAAACGGTCTTCAGTTCAAATTATTGAAAGATATCGGACCTTCGCACAGCATGCTTCGCTTCAAGCCGAAGCGGGATCGAGGGGCTCGCATCCGAAAGCGCCAGCGAGGGACTCAGGGCAATTCAAAGAAGTAACTCTCGGCGTTTAGGCTCAGGACCCCGTTCGAACGGCAAGAACTCTCTACTGCGACGCGGCGAATGACCGGGTTCTCACCCGCAAAAATCCAAAACAAAGGGATCGATGGCTTCCGTGACTGCGAAGGCGCCGAAATCCTGATGTTGCGTATGGGCTCGCCACCGACCAACGCCGCATAAGTGACGGCCATCCGCTTTGAATTGGCGAACGGCAGGACCGCTCGTCAAAATGGCTCAGATATCGATGCGCTCAGCGATACTCAAGGCATCTTTGAGTTCAACGCCTGGATAGCGCACTGTACTGTCGAACTTCGTGTGACCTAGCAGCAGTTGGACCACGCGAAGGTTGCCAGTTTTTCGGTAGATCTCTGCTGCCTTTGTTCTGCGGAGCGAATGGGTTCCATATCCGCTCGGCTCGAGGCCAATTGCTGTCACTCCATCGCGGACAAGCCGTCCATACTGGCGGTTGGAGATATGCGGTCGGTCGTGGAACCGGCTCGGGAACATGAACCGGCAAGCAAGCATCTCGGGTGATTTAACCCAGGCCAGCACAGTTTCGCGCGTGTTCTCCGTCAGTTCAAACTGAACTGGTCGCTTGGTCTTGCTCTGGATAACCGAAACGCGTTCTCGCACGCGATCATCCTTTACCATGTCAGACACGGCCAATTTGACCAGATCACAGCCGTGCAGCTTGCTGTCGATGGCGACGTTGAACAAAGCCAGATCGCGCAGATAGCCAGCCAGTTCCAGCCGGGCCCGGATCGCCCAGACCTGTTTGGGCAGCAAAGGCCGTTTTTGACCGATGATCCGCCCCTTATTCCAGGCTCTGCGTTTCGGGGT